>NZ_JACBWZ010000560.1 GCF_013870595.1 Streptomyces sp. WELS2
GAGTGGCCCGGGGGCGTCGAGCGGTCTGGCGGTGAGCAGCCCGGCGTCGAGCGAGCCGGGTCCGAGCGGCCCGGTGGTGAGCAGCCCGGGCCCGGACAGCCCGGCGTCCACCCCCGCCCCCGCGAGTTCTACATCTCCTACTTCCAGCAGCCCGGCCGGGCCGAAGCCGAGATCGAGCCCGATGTGCGCGGCTGGCTGGCCGGCTTCTACGCGGCTCTGTCCGCCGGCACCATGCCCGGCCCCGGCGCCCCCGACCCGCACTTCACCGGGGCCGGCGGGACGCTGCGCGAGGGTTTCCCCGTAGGTGTGCTGCCGGCCTGGCTGGGGGAGCGGGACCTCGACTTCTTCGCCGGTGAGTTCGAGCGGACGGGGATGACCGGGGCCCTGAACCGGTACCGGAACATGGACCGGGACTGGGCCGACCTGGCCGGTTGGGCGGGGCGGCCGATCACGCGGCCCTCGTTGTTCATCGGGGGTGAACGGGACGCCTCCCTCGGCTGGCTGGCCGACGCCGTCGAGGCCTTCCCCGAGACGCTGCCCGGCCTCCTCGGTTCGCACGTCCTGGACGGTTGCGGGCACTTCGTCCAGCAGGAGCGCCCGGAGGAGACGAACCGGATCCTGCTCGGCTGGCTGGCCTCGCTGCCCGCCTGATTCCGCGTCCGGTCCGTTCGGCCCGTCGGCCACGCTTCCCTCACCAGTGGGAACGGCCGGCGGGCCGGTCCTTTTCCCGCGGTGGGGGAGGTAGCCGGGCCGGCCGGCCGCTCCAGGCGCCCGCGAGAAAATCCTGCCGGAGTCATTGACGCACCCCGGACCCCTTCGTACCTTGTGCCAGCAAGCGCTTACTTGAAACGATTCATGCGCGTGGCGGAGATGCTGCGGGGAGGGCCCGACTGTGGGAACCAGGAATCTTGACAGGCGTACGATCCTGAAGGCGGCCGGGGCGTCGGCGGCCACGCTCGGGCTCGCCGCGACCACCGGCTGCGGCGGCGGAAGCGGTTCCGGAAACGGCACGGTGACGATCCGTTACTCCTGGTGGGGTGCCGAGGAACGGGCCAAGAAGATCAACCAGTCCATCGCCCTCTTCGAGCAGAAATACCCCAAGATCAAGGTCAAAACCGATTTCCAGACGTATGACTCGTTCTGGGAGAAGTTCCAGACCCAGGCCGCCGGCGGAAATCCACCGGACGTTTTCCAAAACGCCGTCACTTTCCTCAGGAAGTACGACAAGCGTGGAATTCTCCTCGATCTCAAGCCCCAGGTGGAGGCCGGGAATCTGAGCCTGGATCACTTCCGCGCGGGCGTCACGAAGGTCGGCGAGGTCGACGGCAAGCAGCTCGGGGTCCCGGTCGGCTCCAACACCATGTCACTCGTCATCGACAAGAAGGTCTTCCGGAAGGCGGGCGTCGAACCCCGGCCGGGCTGGACCTGGGACGAGTACTTCAAGGCCCTGGAGACCATCCGCGACAAGACACGGGTCCCCGGGGACACCGGCTACTTCACCATCATGTACCTGTACGACCTCTACCTGCGCCAGAACGGCAAGGCGTTCTTCACCGGCGACGGACTCGGCTTCGACAAGGCCGATCTGACGGAGTGGTGGACGGACGGTCTGGGCCGGGTCAAGGCCGGTGCCGTCACCGACCCCAAGACCGTCCAGCAGGACAAGCCCAAGTCCTCCCTCTCCGCCGGCCACGGCGCCTCGGAGTTCACCTGGGACAACTTCACCGTCCGCTACTCGGCCGAGGGCGACAGCGAGTACGGCCTCGCGCCCATCCCCACCACGGACGGCAAGCACACCGGCCAGTACCTCGCCTCCCTGATGCTCAGCGCCTCCGCCCGCACCTCGCACCCCAAGGAGGTCGCGCAGTTCATCGACTTCATGGTCCACGACCCCCGGGTCGGCACGATCATGGGCTACGACCGCGGCATCCTCACCAGCACCGAGCAGTTCGCGGCCTACAAGCCGGCCGACGCGGTCAACAAGGAGATCGCGCGGTACGAGGAGGACACCGCCAAGGCCGGCGTCCTCGGCACGATCACCCCGCACCCGTCCGGTGCCGACACCATCGAGGCCGCCTTCCTGCGCATCGGCGGCGACCTCGGGCAGGGCAAGTCCAAGGTCTCCGACGCGGTGAAGCAGTTCTTCACCGAGGCCGAAGCCGCCTTCCAGGCCTGATGGGAAACGCCGTGACGCTCGTCAAGGACTCCGTGCCCGCGACCCGCGGCGCGCGCCGGGCCGCCACCGCGAGGACGGGGCGGCCGGGCCGGCGGCGGGAGAACCTCGCCGGCTACCTGTTCATGTCCCCGTGGATCGCCGGGTTCCTGCTGCTGACCGCGGGCCCGATGGCCGCCTCCCTCTACTTCGCGTTCACCGACTACAACCTCTTCACCAGCCCCAAGTGGATCGGTCTCGGCAACTTCACCAAGATGTTCGAAGACCCGCGCTGGCAGAAGTCGGTGGAGGTGACGGCCAAGTACGTCGTCATCGGCACCCCGCTCAAGCTGCTGCTCGCCCTCGGCGTCGCCCTGCTCCTCGCGCAGAGCCGCCGCGGCCAGGCCTTCTACCGGGCCGCCTTCTACGCCCCCTCGCTCATCGGCGCGAGCGTCTCGGTCGGCTTCGTGTGGCGCTCGCTGTTCTCCGACGGCGCCATCGTGGACCGTACCCAGACCTTCCTCGGCTTCCCCGTCGGCGGCTGGGTCGGCAACGCCGACTGGGTGATGTACTGCCTGGTCGCACTCACCGTCTGGCAGTTCGGGGCGCCCATGGTCATCTTCCTGGCCGGGCTCAAGCAGGTGCCCAGGGAACTGTACGAGGCGGCCGAGATGGACGGCGCCGGACCCTTCCGCAGGTTCTGGAGCATCACCCTGCCGATGATCTCCCCGGTGCTGTTCTTCAACGTGCTGCTGGAGACCATCCACTCCTTCCAGATCTTCGGCTCGGCCTACGTCGTCTCCAACACCGCCTGCGGACCGGCCGACGCCACGCTCGTCTACACCTGCTACCTCTACCAGCAGGGCTTCAGGAACGCCCAGATGGGCTTCGCCTCCGCCATGGCCTGGATGCTGCTGCTCGCCGTGGCGCTGGTGACGGCCGTCCTCTTCTGGTCCCAGAAGAAGTGGGTGCACTACGAGGAGGACGCCCGATGAGCGCCACCACCAAGGCCCCGGTGCGCGCGGCCGCCACCCGGACCCCGGGCCCCGGCCGCCGGCGGGCCGGCTCCCTCGCCTGGCACCTCGGCGCCCTGCTGATCCTGGCCGTCATCCTCTACCCGGTCGCCTGGGTGATCGGCGCCTCGTTCAAGCCCAGCAAGGACATCGTCAACAGCCTCACGCTGTTCCCGTCCCACCCCATCCTGTCCAACTTCAAGGGCCTCGCCGACGGCATAGCGGACATCAGGATCTGGACGTTCTTCCAGAACTCCCTGCTCTACGCGGGCGGCGCGGTCGTCGGCGTCCTGGTCTCCTGCTCGCTGACCGCCTACGCCTTCGCACGCATCAGGTTCACCGGCCGCAACCTGCTGTTCTCCCTCATGATCGGCACGCTCCTGCTGCCGTACCACGTGCTGCTGATCCCGCAGTACGTGATGTTCCAGAAGCTGGAGCTGGTCAACACCTACGTCCCGCTGCTGATCGGCAAGTACCTCGCCACCGAGGCCTTCTTCGTCTTCCTCATGGTGCAGTTCATGCGGAACCTGCCCCGGGAACTGGACGAGGCCGCCCGGCTCGACGGCTGCGGGCACCTGCGCACCTACTGGTCGATCGTGCTGCCGCTGTGCCGGCCCGCGCTCATCACCAGCGCGATCTTCACCTTCATCAACGCCTGGAACGACTTCATGGGCCCGCTGATCTACCTCAACGAGCCCGGCAAGTACACCGTCTCCCTGGGCCTGATGATGTTCCGCGACTCCGACGGCGTGGCCGCCAACTACGGCGGCATGATCGCCATGTCGCTGGTCGCGCTGCTGCCGGTGCTGCTGTTCTTCCTCGCCTTCCAGCGCTATCTGATCGACGGCATGGCGACCTCCGGACTGAAGGGCTGAACCATGTCCCAAGCTTGGGTGCGGCCGCGCCGGGAGTCCGGGTTCGCGGAGCGGTACGGCGTCTTCGCCGAGTCCCTGCTGACCGGGGTGTGGATCGCGGTGGCCTGCCTCGGCGTGGTCACCTACCCGGCCGCGTTCGCCGCCGGCGCCCGGCACCTGCGCCGTCGCATCACCCACCAGGGCGGCGGTTGGCGG
>NZ_JACBWZ010000561.1 GCF_013870595.1 Streptomyces sp. WELS2
ACGGCCGCCGCCTCCAGGGACCGCGCCCCCGAGGCCACGGCCATCGCGACGGCGGTCCGCAGCGCGCTCAGCTTCAGCGAGGGCAGCTCCACCGTCCCGGCGACATACGTGCGCCCGGTCTCGTCCCGTACGGCCGCGCCCTCGGGCACGACATTGCGGGCCCGTGCGGAACGGGCCAGGGTGACGATCTTGCGGTCCTCGGGGTCAAGCCCGGTGCTCTCGGTCATGCCCCGAGCATACGAAGCGGCGCCGGGAGCGCCCGGCCACGGGTGCGTCAGGGCCGGTCGAGCCGCAGCCGCTCCGCCCTCGGCAGACCCGCCACGACCAGGTCGTAGGAGTCCTCGATCAGCTCCCTGACCAGCCGGTCCGGCAGCGCCCCGTCGACGGTCACCGTGTTCCAGTGCCGTTTGTTCATGTGCCAGCCGGGGACGATCAGCCCCTCGTGCTCGCCGCGCAGCCGGACCGCGTCCTCCGGGTCGCACTTGAGGTTGACCGTCAGGGGCCGCGCGTCCAGTCCGGTCAGGGCGAACATCCTGCCCAGCACCTTGAAGACCGAGATCTCCGGTCCGAACGGGAAGTCCTCCACCGCCGCGTTGAACGACAGGCAGAAGGCGCGCAGCCCCTTGGGGGTCACTCGGCCTTCTCCTCCTCGGCGACCGGCACGGGGACCGGCTCGACCAGCACCGTGACGATCTTGTTGCGGCGGCCGGCCGCGGCCTCCGCGGTCAGCCGCAGCACCCGCCCGTCCGGCAGGCCGACCTCGGCGGACGCGCCGGCGATCGGCACCCGGCCGAGCGCCTTGGCGAGCAGCCCGCCGACGGTCTCCACGTCCTCGTCGTCGTACTCCTCCAGGCCGTACAGCTCGCCGAGGTCGGTGATGTCCAGGCGGGCGGTGACCCGGAAGCGGTCGTCGCCGAGGTCCTCCACGGGCGGCAGTTCCCGGTCGTACTCGTCGGTGATCTCCCCGACGATCTCCTCCAGGATGTCCTCGATGGTGACAATGCCGGCGGTGCCGCCGTACTCGTCGATGACGACGGCGACGTGGTTGCGTTCCTTCTGCATCTCGCGCAGCAGGTCGCCGGCGTTCTTGGTGTCGGGCACGAACACGGCCGGGCGCATCGCCGTGGACACCAGGTCGCCCTCCGCCTCCCGGCTGATGTGCGTCTTGCGGACCAGGTCCTTCAGATACACGATCCCGATGACGTCGTCCTCGCTCTCACCGGTCACCGGTATGCGCGAGAAGCCGGACCTCAGGGCCAGGGTGAGGGCCTGGCGGATGGTCTTGAAGCGCTCGATGGTGACCAGGTCGGTGCGCGGCACCATGACCTCGCGCACCAGGGTGTCGCCCAGTTCGAACACCGAGTGCACCATCCGGCGCTCCTCGTCCTCGATCAGCGACTCCTTCTCGGCGAGGTCGACCAGCGCCCGCAGCTCCGCCTCGGAGGCGAAGGGGCCGTGCCGGAAGCCCTTGCCGGGCGTGAGCGCGTTGCCGATGAGGATCAGCAGGGAGGGCACCGGGCCCATGATCCGGGCGAGCGGCAGCAGCACATAGGCCGCCGCGGTCGCGGTGTGGATCGGGTGCTGGCGGCCGATGGTGCGCGGGGAGACGCCGACGGCGACGTACGACACGAGGACCATCACACCGATGGCGACCAGCAGGGCCTGCCAGGTGGCGGAGAACTCCTGGAGGCAGGCGTAGGTGACCAGCGCGGCGGCGGCCATCTCGCAGGCCACCCGGACCAGCAGGGCCACGTTCAGATAGCGGGTGGGGTCGGCGGCGACCTGGGCGAGCCGGGCACTGCCCCGCCGGCCGGACTTCACGGCCTCCTCGGCGCGGAAGCTGGAGACACGGGCGAGGCCCGCCTCCGCGCAGGCGGCGAGCCAGGCCACGACGACGAGCGCGATCGCGCCGAGCACGAGCTGAACGGACATGCGGCCCGCTTACGAGACGGTCGGCGCGGGCGACGGGCCGGTCAGGCCGCGCTCGGCCCGCCAGCCGTCCACGATGGCCGCCTGGAGCCCGAACATCTCGGCCTTCTCGTCGGGCTCCTCGTGGTCGTACCCGAGCAGGTGCAGCACGCCGTGGACGGTGAGCAGCTGGAGCTCCTCGTCCATGGAGTGCCGGGTGGGCGCCTCGGCGCCCTGCCGGGCGGCGACCTCCGGGCACAGCACGATGTCCCCGAGCAGTCCCTGCGGCGGCTCGTCGTCGTCCTTGGACGGCGGCCGGAGCTCGTCCATCGGGAAGGACATGACATCGGTGGGGCCCGGCAGGTCCATCCACTGGACGTGCAGCTGCTCCATGGCGTCGGCGTCCACGACGATCACCGAGAGCTCGGAGAGCGGGTGGATGCGCATCCGCGCGAGCGCGTAGCGGGCGATGTCCAGGATCGCCTGCTCGTCTACCTCGGTGCCGGACTCGTTGTTGACGTCGATCGACATGGTCGTGCTGGTCTACTTCCCCTTGGAGCCCCTGGCGCCGGTCCCGGCCCGGCCTCCCCTGGGGGAGCCACCGTTCTCGGTGCCGTGCTTGCTGTCGTACTGCTCGTACGCGTCGACGATACGGCCCACCAGCTTGTGCCGTACGACATCTTGGGACGACAGCCGGGAGAAGTGGACGTCCTCGACGCCCTCGAGGATCTCCTGCACCTGGCGCAGGCCGGACTTCTGCCCGCCGGGCAGGTCGACCTGCGTCACGTCACCCGTGATCACGATCTTCGAGTCGAAGCCGAGGCGGGTGAGGAACATCTTCATCTGTTCGGGGCTGGTGTTCTGGGCCTCGTCCAGGATGATGAAGGCGTCGTTGAGCGTGCGGCCGCGCATGTAGGCGAGCGGCGCGACCTCGATCGTCCCGGCGGCCATCAGCCGGGGGATGGAGTCCGGGTCGATCATGTCGTGCAGCGCGTCGTACAGCGGGCGCAGATACGGGTCGATCTTCTCGTAGAGGGTGCCGGGCAGGAAGCCGAGGCGCTCGCCCGCCTCCACCGCCGGGCGGGTCAGGATGATCCGGTTGACCTGCTTGGACTGCAGGGCCTGCACGGCCTTGGCCATGGCCAGGTAGGTCTTGCCGGTGCCGGCGGGGCCGATGCCGAAGACGATCGTGTGCTTGTCGATCGCGTCGACGTACCGCTTCTGGTTGAGGGTCTTGGGGCGGATGGTGCGGCCACGCGAGGAAAGGATGTTCTGCGTGAGCACCTGCGCCGGGGTCTCGGGCCCGTCGTTCGTGCCGTTCTCGCTCGCCTTGAGCATGGCGATCGAGCGTTCCACTGCGTCCTCCGTCATCGGCTGCCCGGTGCGGAGCACCAGCATCATCTCGTCGAACACGCGCGAGATCAGGGCGACGTCGACGGGGTCGCCGACCGCGCTGATCTCATTGCCCCGGACGTGGATGTCGGCCGCCGGGAAGGCCCTCTCGATCACGCGCAGGAGGGAGTCGCCGGAACCCAGCACGGTGACCATGGGGTGCTGGGCGGGGACGGTGAACTGCGCTCTCGCCTGCTCCTGCGCGGGGGTGTGAGCTGTCGGTGTCTCTGTCATGGGCCGGCGCTGAAGGCCTGCGCTTCCTCCTCGTCACGGCCGCACGGCTGACGGCGGCCTCGCACTGTCCAGGGTACGACGGGGGGCTGACAACGCCGTAGGGCTTTTCCTACGACCGTTTTTCCGGCCCGCCGTGCCGCCGCCGCACCCGGGTTCCCCGGCCCGCGGTGCCGCCCGCCGTACCCGTGGCTCAGGCCGAGCGGCCGAACCCGATGGTGGGCACGGCCCGGCGCAGCGGCCAGGGGCGGTCCAGCCGCTTGGGGACGAGGTCCTCCAGGAAGGCGTACCGCGCCAGGGCCATCGGGTCCTGCCCGGGCAGGGACTGCACCTTGCGCCACCACGCGCCGATCTCCGACCAGCCGGGCGCGGACAGCGAGCCGCCGAACTCCTGCACCGACAGCGCGGCCGTGAGCCCTGCGAAGGCCAGCCGGTCGGCCAGCGGCCAGCCGGCCAGCGAGCCGGTCACGAACCCGGCGACGAACACGTCCCCGGCCCCGGTCGGATCCAGCGCCTCCACGGCGATCGCGGGGACCTCGGCGGCCTCCCCGGTGCGCCGGTCCACCGCGTAGGCGCCCTCCTCGCCGAGGGTCACCACGGCCACCGGCACGCACTCGGTGAGCGCGTGCGCGGCGGCCCGGGGGCAGTCGGCGCCGGTGTAGCGGCGCGCCTCCTCCGCGTTGGGCAGGAACGCCTCGCAGTA
>NZ_JACBWZ010000562.1 GCF_013870595.1 Streptomyces sp. WELS2
TCGTAGGCGCCACCGGTCAGCCGCGTGGCCGCGCCGCCGTCCGCGTCCGTCGTCCACAGCCCGAACGACGCCCCGGTGACCGGGTCGCCGTCGCGCTCGGAGGCGAAGACCAGGCGGCCGCCGTCGGGAGACCAGGCCGGGCACCGGTCGTCCCAGGGCCCGTCGGTGAGCCGGCGCAGCCCGCTGCCGTCGGTTCGCAGCGTCCACAGATGGAAGCCGCCGCCCCGGTAGCCGCCCACCACCAGCCGTCCGCCGTCGCGGGTGAGGACCGGGCGGGTCGCCTCCAGATCCCAGTCGGTGATCCGCACCGCCTCCCCGCCCCGCGGCGGCACCCGCCACAGGACGCCTTGCACCTCGGCGACCAGCACGGACCCGTCGCGGGAGGAGGTCACCGATCCACCGGTCAACTCCCGGTAGGACAGCGTTTCTTGCTCCACGGCGGCGGCGGACGTGGCCATGGCCAGGGGTGTCGCCGGGGCCCCGACCACCGTCAGCCCCGCGGCGGACGCCCGCAGCAGGTCCCGGCGGGTGACCCGGCCGTGATCCGTCGTCATCGCTCTCCTCACCGGGTCGCCGAGCGGCCGTTCCCGGCGCGCCGCCACGGTGGGCGGGCGGCACGGCCGGATCCATGGTGCCGGGCACCGGGTCCGAATCCTGGACGACGCGCGGGAGTTCGGCGCCGGCCGGTGGATCGCGGGTGCGTCGTCGTACGAGTGGTACGAGCCATGCCCTCGCGGGTGCACGCGTACCCTCGCGCGGTGCGCCCGCGCCTGCAAACTCGGCCGCCGTGCCCGTAGGCGGCGCCTCACACGTCCAGCGGCTGCCACGCGGGGTCGTGGCCGTAGACGAAGGCCCACTCGGGGTGGTCCACCTGGATCGGTGAGTGCAGGGAGTCACCGAAGGCTATGAGACGCCTGCCTCCGCCGGTGATGACGTACTCCGCAGCCCGCAACGCACGCTTCAACGTCTGCTGGAGCAAGCCAGGCCATCACGCGGTCCCGAGCCACGGCGCCGGGACGGCGTTCCTCCATCGGCGCACGCGCTTCACCACCGACGGCCTCCTCGGGGCACCACGCAGCGGCTGCCGTGCGGGTGCTGCGCACCGATGGTCGCCCCCGGGCCACGCATCCGAAACCAACGTCCCACCCGTGGTTGGCGTGCGATTCATGAACGGGTGATGGGCTGACGCCCGTTGACGCCCGTCCATCCCGGACGGGATGCCCCAAGGAGTCGCTTTCATGCACAGACCGTCCCGCCGTCACCTCACCGTCGCCACAGCACTGCTGGCGTCCACCGCCGCCGCCGTCGCCTTCACCACCGGCGCCGGCGCGACCGACACCAAGCAGCAGGCCGAGGACGCCATCAAGGGCGGCAAGGCGAAGAACGTCATCCTGCTGATCGGTGACGGCATGGGGGACTCGGAGATCACGCTCGCCCGTGACTACACCGTCGGCGCCAACGGCCGCCTGAACATGGACAAGTTCCCGCTGACCGGTGAGTACACCACGTACGCCGTGCACAAGGACGGCACGCCTGACTACGTCACCGACTCCGCCGCCAGCGGCAGCGGCTGGGCGACGGGTGTGAAGACGGTCAACGGCCGCATCTCCAAGACGCCCGGCTCCGACAAGGCCGTCCGCACGATCCTGGAGCTGGCGCAGAAGAATGGTTACGCCACCGGCAGCGTCACCACGGCCGAACTGACCGACGCCACCCCGGCCGTACTCGCCTCCCATGTCACCGACCGCTCCTGCCAGGGCCCGGCCGACATGGCCAAGTGCCCCGCCGACACGATCGCGGCGGGCGGCCCGGGCTCGATCGCCGAGCAGTCCGTCAACCACAAGGTGGACGTCCTCTTCGGCGGCGGCAAGCAGCGCTTCGACCAGAAGGTCACCGACGGCAGGTACAAGGGTCTGACCGTCACCGAGCAGGCCGGGAAGCTCGGCTATCAGGTCGTCACCGACAACGCCTCGATGAAGGCCGCGAAGCCGGGCAAGCCCGTCCTCGGCCTGTTCGCCTCCGGGAACGTGCCGGTCGAGTGGACCGGCAAGCCCGCCGCCGTCGGTGGCACCGACCCGCAGCGCTGCGTCACCTCCAACCCGAACCGGCCGTCCACGACGCCGAGCCTGGCGGACTCCGCCACGAAGGCGATCCAGCTGCTGGAGGCCAAGCAGCGGCAGAAGCACTCCAAGAAGGGCTTCTTCCTCCAGATCGAGGGCGCCTCCATCGACAAGCAGGACCACGCCGCGGACCCCTGCGGCCAGATCGGCGAGACCGCCGCCTTCGACCGCGCGGTGAAGGTCGCCCGCGCCTACGCGGCCCAGCACCCGGACACCCTCGTCGTCACCACCGCCGACCACGGCCACACCAGCCAGATCGTCCCGCTGGAGGCCACCCCGCCCGGCCTGTCCGCCACCCTGGTGACCAACGAGGGCCAGCAGCTGAAGGTCAACTACTCGACCAACACCCCGGGCCAGTCCCAGGAGCACACCGGCACCGAGGTGCGCATCGCCGCACAGGGCCCGCTGGCCTACCGTGTGCTCGGCGTCACCAACCAGACCGATCTGTTCACCACCCTCCGCGAGGCCCTGCGCCTGAGCTGAGTGCCCTGAAAAAAGGGGGAAGGGGAGACCGGTGGTCCGGTCTCCCCTTCCCCCTTTCCCTTCTTCACGCCCCCCTCGACCGGCCGCATGCCCCGTTCTGTTGGTTGCGCAAGTTTGCGACTATGGGATGCGCCACCCCTCGCCGCGCCGTGCCGCGCTGTGCTCCGACGGGTGGCGGAGCCGCTGGGGCGATAAACGCGATCGCCGCTTTCGCCGACATCGAGTACCGCGAGTACCTGGCGGCCGTGACCGCGAGTTCCGGCCCGAGGAGCGGCCGACGTGCCCTCCGCGGCCCCGCGCCGCCGTCCCGCGAGCCAGGGGTGCCGTCGTGTGGCGACCTGCCGCCGTCCCGCGCTTCCGGGTTGCCCACCCGTGCCGCCGGGCCGCCGCCCTCTACGTCCGCGAGGCTCGTCTCGGCCTCGGTGGCACTGGTGCTGGCGTTCTCCGGGTACGGAATGTCGCCCTCCGGAGCTCTGTCCCACGCCGGCGACAGCGTGCTCACGGCCGGCCTGCTGCTGGGCGCGCTGGCCGTCGGGGTGGCGGTCGGTGACCTGCTCCGGCGGTCCCGGCCGGAGGCGGACGACCGCTCGGGCGGCCGCGGCGCGGTGGCGGGCACCGCGGACACGGTGGCCCGGGCCCGGCAGGCGTGACAACTGGCCCTGCTGGAGCGAGGGGTGGTGCCCTTCCTCCTCGGCCGTCTCGAAGAGGCACGCCTGGGACAGCGCCGGTATCGCCCGGGACGGTGACGGACCGGGCGCGGGAGGCCCTGGGGCGGGAGGCCCTGGGGCTTCTGGGCGGTCCGCCTGACGCGGGAGACCCCAGGGCAGCCCGCTCGGGGCAGGAAACCCCTGGTCGGGCCGCTCGGGGCGAAAGGCTCCCGGCGCGACCGCCGAATGCTCCAGGCGCCGCACGACGCCCGGGAGTCAGGCGCCGCACCGTGCCCAAGGCCTGACGTCGCACCACGCCCAAGGCCTGACGCCGCACGACGTCCGAGGTCTCGCGCCGCACCATGCCAGGGAACCAGGCGCCGCACGTTCACCGGAGACCAGCCGACCGACGATGCCCGAGGCCCGCGCCGCGCCATGCCCGGAGGTCAGATGCCGAACGATCGCCAGGGACCGGCCGACCGACGATGCCCGGTTCCCACGGCGCACGAGGCCCGGCGACCCGGCGCTTACGATGGGCGGGCCCGTGGGTGCCGGTCGCTCGCGGGGCGGAATCGAAGGGGACAGGAGTGGACAGGGGAACCGTGACGGACCGCGCCGGTGGCCTGGAGGACCCGCCCGCCGAGGTGCTGGCGGCCGCGGCGGCCGCGTTCGGGCTGCTCGCCTCGACCGCCCGGCTGCATCTGATGTGGGCCCTGTCCCAGGGCGAGAGCGATGTGACCCACCTCGCCGACCGGGTGGGCGGCGCGCTGCCCGCCGTCAGCCAGCACCTGACCAAGCTGAAGCTGGCCGGACTCGTCGGCTCGCGCCGGGAAGGCCGGCGGCAGGTCTACTACATCGACGATCCCGACGTGGTCACACTCGTTCGGGTGATGATCACGCATCTGACCGAGCCCTCCCGGTACGGATTCCGGCGCCGGTTCCGGCGGGGCCGTTTCCTCCGGTGCGGCTTCCGGCTT
>NZ_JACBWZ010000563.1 GCF_013870595.1 Streptomyces sp. WELS2
CGGTTACGGCGTGAGTCCTTGGGCTCCAGCGGTATCGGCGAGCCCCGCAGCGGCTCGTCCGCGGTCCTCGGCAGCGTCAGCCGGAACTGGGAGCCGCCGCCGGGTTCACCCCAGGCCTGCAGCCAGCCGCCGTGCAGCCGCGCGTCCTCCAGGGCGATCGACAGCCCGAGGCCGGTGCCGCCGGTGGTACGCGCGCGTGCCGGGTCGGCCCGCCAGAAACGGCTGAAGACCCGGGTCGCCTCGCCGGGCTTCAGGCCGACGCCGTAGTCCCGTACGGCGACGGCCACCGCTCCGCCCGCGGCGGCGAGCTTGACGACGACGTCCTTGCCCTCGCCGTGCTCGACCGCGTTGACGACGAGGTTGCGCAGGACCCGCTCCACACGCCGGGCGTCCGCCTCGGCGACGACGGGCTGCTGGTCACCGACCACCCGTATGTGCGTGCCCTTGCGCTCGGCGAGCGGCTCGGCGCCGCTGACGACCCGCCGGACGACCTCCCTGAGGTCTATCGGCTCGGCCTCCAGCGCGGCGGCGCCGGCGTCGAACCGGCTGATCTCCAGCAGGTCCGCGAGCAGCGACTCGAACCGGTCCAGCTGGTCGGCGAGCAGCTCGGCCGACCGAGCGGTCACCGGATCGAAGTCCTCGCGCGCCTCGTGGATGACGTCGGCGGCCATCCGGACGGTGGTCAGCGGGGTGCGCAGCTCGTGCGAGACGTCGGAGACGAACCGCCGCTGCATCCGCGACAGCTCCTCCAGCTGCTGGATCTTGACCTGGAGGTTCTGAGCCATCTTGTTGAAGGCCTCGCCCAGGCGCGCGATGTCGTCCTCGCCGGTGACCTTCATCCGCTCCTGCAGCCGCCCGGCGGACAGCCGCTCCGCGATCCCGGCCGCCATCCGCACCGGCGTGACCACCTGCCGCACCACCAGCCAGGCGATGGCGCCGAGCAGGACCACGACGAACAGCCCCGCCGTGGCCAGGGTGCCCTTGACCAGGCTCAGGGACTTCTCCTCCTGCGTGAGCGGGAAGAGGTAGTACAGCTCGTACGGGCGGCCGTTCGGGTCGTTGACCTGCTTGCCGATGGCCAGCCCCGGCTGCGACTCCTTGCCGCCGAAGTAGACGATCCGTGTGTTGCTCTGCACGGCCGTCGTACCGCTGTTGACCCGCTCGCGCAGCTCGGCGGGCACGCTGGAGGTCGGGTTGACGTTCCCGGAGCCACGCGGGCTGCGGCCGCCGCCGCTGTCGTCGCCGACGGGCAGCGTCACCACGTCGAAGGCGCCCGCGCCACCGCTGGACAGCGACTCCACGAGGTCGCTCATCCACTGGATGACGTTCTGCGACTGCCGTCCGTCGGCGGTCGCCGTACCGTCACCGGTCCCGGCCGCCCCGCCGGCGCCCGTGCCGCTCGCCGCCTCGTCGGCCTTCTGCTTGGCCACCGCGAACCCGCCCGTGGCCTGGCTCTGCGACGCCTTGACCTTGGCGTCCAGCAGGCCGTTGCGCACCTGCCCGATCACCACGAAGCCCAGCAGCAGGACGACGCCCAGCGACATCACCAGGGTCGTCGCGACGACCCTGAGCTGGATGTTGCGCCGCCACAGCCGCATCACGGGCAGCAGCGGACGGCGCACCCAGCGCAGGAACAGCCGCAGGACCGGGCTGCCCTGCACTCCGCCGTGCGGCAGCCCGCCCTCGAACAGCCTCCTCAGGCGCGCACCCACCGCCGTCCGGCCGACAGGCCGCCCCGGACGGGTCCCGGGCCCGCCGGGAACCGAAGCGGCACTGTCCCCGGACATGTCAGCTCGGTCCGGCCTTGTAACCGACACCACGGACGGTCACCACGATCTCCGGCCGCTCCGGGTCCTTCTCGACCTTGGAGCGCAGCCGCTGGACATGCACGTTGACGAGCCGCGTGTCGGCGGCGTGGCGATAACCCCACACCTGCTCGAGCAGCACCTCCCGGGTGAACACCTGCCACGGCTTGCGCGCGAGCGCCACCAGCAGGTCGAACTCCAGCGGGGTCAGCGCTATCGACTGCCCGTCCCGCTTCACCGAGTGCCCGGCGACATCGATGACCAGGTCACCGATGGTCAGCTGCTCCGGCGCCGGCTCCTCCGACCTGCGCAGCCGGGCCCGGATCCGGGCCACCAGCTCCTTGGGCTTGAACGGCTTGACGATGTAGTCGTCCGCGCCCGACTCCAGGCCCACCACGACATCCACGGTGTCGCTCTTGGCCGTGAGCATCACGATCGGCACCCCGGACTCCGCCCGGATCAGCCGGCACACCTCGATACCGTCCCGTCCGGGCAGCATCAGGTCGAGCAGCACCAGATCGGGCTTGCTCTCACGGAAAGCGGCCAGCGCCTTGTCGCCGTCGGCTACGAAAGACGGCTCAAAACCTTCACCACGCAGCACGATCCCGAGCATCTCGGCCAGTGCGGTGTCGTCGTCGACGACAAGGACTCGTCCCTTCATAAACGACATCATCCCATTCTCGTAACGGTGACCGGGGCGCTGGTGAGGCAGGTCACTGGCCGGTGACGATAGTCGTAGGGGACCGTCACTGTCTGCCCCTGTCCGTCGGCATCGATGTCGGCGGTGGATGTCAGGGGTCCGGAATCCGCCGCTTGACGCGGCCGCCGGATGTCACGGCCCCTCTCCTCGCGCATCGACGCGGGCAGAGGGGCACCGCTGTCTGCCCCCGGCCGCCGGACGGCGGCCCGGTTACACGGGGTCCGCGGTGTGGCGCGACCGGGCGGAGAGCGCGGCGAGGGACTCGGCGGTCACCGGGGAGACGGCTCCCTCCTCGGTGACGATGGCCGTCACCAGCTCGGGGGGCGTCACGTCGAACGCCGGGTTGTACGCCTGCGTCCCCAGCGGCGCCACCGGTATCCCGCCTGCCGCGCCGGTCGCCGCCACCTGGGGTGCCACGACCTCGGTCACCTCGAAGCCGGGCCGCTGCTCGACCTCGATGGACGCCCCGTCGGGAGTGTCCGGATCGAACGTCGTCACCGGGGCCACCACGATGAACGGCACATGGTGGTACCGGGCGAGCACGGCCAGCGGATAGCTGCCCACCTTGTTCGCCACCGAACCGTCTGCCGCGATCCGGTCCGCCCCGATCAGCACCGCGTCCACCTCACCCGCCGCGAACAGCGAACCCGCCGCGTTGTCGGTGAGCAGGGTGTACGGCATGCCGCTGCGGGCCGCTTCGTACGCCGTCAGGCGCGCCCCCTGCAACAACGGCCGTGTCTCGTCCACCCACAGCCGCCGCAGTCGCCCCGCCCGGTGCGCGGCGAGCGCCACCGCGAACGCCGTGCCCTCCCCGCCCGACACCAGCGAACCGGTGTTGCAGTGGGTCAGGATGCGGTGCCCCCCGGCCGGCAGCAGTTCGTCCAGCAGCGTCAGCCCGTGGGCCGCCATCCGCGCGCTGGCCTCGGTGTCCTCCTGGTGCAGCGCCCGTGCCGCGGCCAGTGCCGCCACGGCGGCCGCGGTGGGGTCACCGGTGCGGGCCAGCGCCACCTGGTGCGCGGACTCGGCCCGGCGCACCCCGACGGACAGGTTCACCGCGGTGGGCCTGGCCCCTTCCAGCGTCCGCGCCGCCTCGGGCACGTCGAAGCCACGCGCGGCGGCGAGCGCGACGCCGTACGCACCCGCGATCCCGAGCAGCGGCGCCCCGCGCACGGCGAGCGAGCGGATCGCCTCCACCAGCGCCGACGCGTCCGTGCACACCAACTCGACCTCTTCGGCCGGCAGTCTCGTCTGGTCGAGGACGACCAGTACAGGGCCCTCGGGTGGTTCCTCCCATCGGATCGCCGGTATCCCGGTCGGCCGCTTGTCCCCGCTGGTTCGCGCCTGCTGATCAGCCATGCCGTCAGTCTGCCCCGGATCCGGCGGACAATTGAAGAAGTCCCCTCCCCACTGCGGCCGGTACCCCGGTGACCGGCCCATGGCACGATGGCTGGCAACCCGCCGCCGCGACCGCGGACGGGCACCGAGAAGGAGCTTCGATGACTGACACTCCGGGCTGGGCCTCGCCCGGATCCGCCCCGTCGTCCGAGGGGCGGGAACCCGGTGCGTCCGGCCCCGCCGAGCCCGCCGACCGCCCCGGTCCCGCGCAGCAGCCGGGCGCGGACCCGCAGGGCACGGGCGTGAAATGGTCCAAGGAGCAGCCGCCACCCGGTCAGTGGTCGGCGCCCACCGGCGCCCCCGGGACGCCCGGGGCGCCCGGGAC
>NZ_JACBWZ010000564.1 GCF_013870595.1 Streptomyces sp. WELS2
GACGATCTCCACCAGCAGGTCGCCGCCCTCCACCTGCTGTACGCGGTTGATGGCCGGCCGGGAGACCCGGCCCGCCCTCGGGGCGGTGATCGCGGCCTCCATCTTCATCGCCTCGATGGTGGCGACCGTGGCACCGGCCTCGACCGCGTCGCCCTCGGCGACGGCCAGGGTCACCACACCGGCGAAGGGCGCCGCGACGTGGCCCGGGTTGTTCCGGTCGGCCTTCTCCGTCACGGGGACGTCGGAGGCGGCGGCCCGGTCCCGGACCTGGATGGGCCGCAGCTGGCCGTTGAGCGTGGACATCACGGTGCGCATACCGCGCTCGTCGGCCTCGCCGATCGCCTGGAGCTCGATCAGCAGCCGGACCCCGGGCTCCAGGTCGACGGCGTACTCCTTGCCGGGGCGCAGGCCGTAGAAGAACGCCTTGCTGTCCAGCACGCCGGTGTCGCCGAAGGACTGGCGGTGCGTCTCGAACTCGCGGGTGGGGCCGGGGAACAGCAGCCGGTTGAGGGTGGCCCGGCGGTCCTCGGCCAGCCCCTCGCGGTCCTCGGCGGACAGCTCGGGCACGGGCTTGGGCGCCGCGCGGCCCTGGAGCGCCTTGGTGCGGAACGGCTCCGGCCAGCCGCCGGGCGGGGTGCCCAGCTCACCGCGCAGGAAGCCGATCACCGAGTCCGGGATGTCGAAGGTACCGGGGTCGGCCTCGAAGGCCTCCGGTGCGACCCCGGCGCCCACGAGGTGCAGGGCGAGGTCGCCGACCACCTTGGAGGACGGGGTGACCTTGACCAGGCGGCCGAGGATGCGGTCGGCGGCGGCGTACATCGCCTCGATGTCCTCGAAGCGGTCGCCGAGGCCGAGGGCGACGGCCTGGGTGCGCAGGTTGGACAGCTGGCCGCCGGGGATCTCGTGGTGGTAGACGCGGCCGGTCGGCGAGGCGAGGCCCGCCTCGAACGGGGCGTAGATCCTGCGGACGCCCTCCCAGTACGGCTCCAGGTCGCCGACCGCCTGCAGGTCGAGGCCGGTGGGCCGCTCGGAGTGGTCGGTGGCGGCGACGATCGCGGACAGCGACGGCTGGGAGGTGGTCCCGGCCATGGAGGCCACCGCTCCGTCGACGGCGTCCGCGCCCGCCTGGACCGCGGCGAGGTAGGTGGCGAGCTGGCCGCCCGCGGTGTCGTGGGTGTGCAGGTGCACCGGCAGGTCGAACTCGCGGCGCAGCGCCGAGACCAGCCTGGCGGCGGCCGGGGCGCGCAGCAGGCCCGCCATGTCCTTGATCGCGAGGACGTGGGCGCCGGCCTCGACGATCCGCTCGGCCAGGCGCAGGTAGTAGTCCAGGGTGTAGAGGCGCTCCGACGGATCGTCGAGGTCGGCGGTGTAGCAGAGGGCGACCTCGGCGACGGCGGTGCCCGTCTCCCGTACGGCGTCGATGGCGGGGCGCATCCGACCCACGTCGTTGAGGGCGTCGAAGATGCGGAAGATGTCGATGCCGGTGGCGGCGGCCTCCTGTACGAAGGCTTCGGTGACCTCGGTCGGGTACGGCGTGTAGCCGACGGTGTTGCGGCCGCGCAGCAGCATCTGGAGGCAGATGTTGGGGACGGCCTCGCGCAGGGCGGCCAGCCGTTCCCAGGGGTCCTCGGCGAGGAAGCGCAGCGCCACGTCGTAGGTGGCGCCGCCCCAGCACTCCAGGGAGAGGAGCTGCGGCAGGGTGCGGGCGACGGCCGGGGCGACGGCGAGGAGGTCCTTGGTGCGTACCCGGGTGGCCAGCAGGGACTGGTGGGCGTCGCGGAAGGTGGTGTCGGTGACGCCGAGCGTCGGCGACCGGCGCAGGTGCCGGGCGAAGCCCTCGGGGCCGAGGTCCACGAGGAGCTGCCGGGATCCGGCGGGCGGCTCGCCGGCGGGCAGCGGCGGCAGCTTGGTCAGCGGGTCGGGCAGCCCGGGCCGTTCGCCGTGCGGCTTGTTGACGGTGACGTCGGCGAGGTAGGTGAGCAGCTTGGTGCCGCGGTCGGCGGAGTGCCGGGCGGTCAGCAGGTGCGGGCGCTGCTCGATGAAGGAGGTGGTGACCCGGCCCGCCCGGAAGTCGGGGTCGTCCAGGACCGCCTGGAGGAAGGGGATGTTGGTGGCCACGCCGCGGATGCGGAACTCGGCGACCGCGCGCCGGGCCCGGCCGATGGCGGCCTGGAAGTCGCGGCCCCGGCAGGTGAGCTTGACCAGCATCGAGTCGAAGTGCGCGCTGATCTCCGTACCGGCGTGGGTGGTGCCGCCGTCCAGCCGGATGCCGGAGCCGCCCGGGGAGCGGTAGGCGCTGATCCGGCCGGTGTCCGGGCGGAAGCCGTTGGCGGGGTCCTCGGTGGTGATCCGGCACTGCAGGGCGGCGCCGCGCAGGGTGACCGTGTCCTGGGAGAGCCCGAGGTCTGCGAGGGTCTCGCCGGCGGCGATGCGCAGCTGGGCCTGGACCAGGTCGACGTCGGTGACCTCCTCGGTCACGGTGTGCTCGACCTGGATGCGCGGGTTCATCTCGATGAACACGTGGTTGCCGTCGCGGTCGAGGAGGAACTCCACGGTTCCGGCGTTGCGGTAGCCGATCTCGCGGGCGAAGCGGACGGCGTCGGCGCAGATCCGCTCGCGCAGTTCCGGGTCCAGGTTGGGGGCGGGGGCCAGCTCGATGACCTTCTGGTGGCGGCGCTGGAGCGAGCAGTCGCGTTCGAAGAGGTGGATGACGTCGCCCTCGCCGTCGGCGAGGATCTGCACCTCGATGTGGCGGGGCTCGACGACGGCCTTCTCCAGGAAGACGGTCGGGTCGCCGAAGGCGGAGGCGGCCTCGCGGGAGGCGGCCTCGATGGACTCGCGCAGCCGGGCCGGGTCGTCGACGCGGCGCATGCCGCGCCCGCCGCCGCCCGCGACCGCCTTGACGAAGACGGGGAAGCCGATGCCGTCGGCGGCGCGCACCAGTTCGTCCACGTCGGTGGAGGGCGGGCAGGAGCCGAGGACCGGCACGCCGGCCGCGCGGGCGGCGGCGACCGCGCGCGCCTTGTTTCCGGTCAGCTCCAGCGTGTCCGCGCCGGGGCCGACGAAGGTGATGCCCGCCTCCTCGCAGGCGCGGGCCAGCTCGGGGTTCTCGGACAGGAAGCCGTAGCCCGGGTAGACGGCGTCGGCGCCCGCCCGGCGGGCGGCGGCCACGATCTCCTCGACGGAGAGGTAGGCCCGCACCGGATGCCCCGGCTCGCCGATCTCGTACGCCTCGTCGGCCTTGAGCCGGTGCAGTGAGTTGCGGTCCTCGTGCGGGAAGACGGCGACGGTTCGCGCGCCGAGTTCGTAGCCCGCCCGGAACGCGCGGATCGCGATCTCCCCGCGGTTGGCGACCAGCACCTTGCGGAACATCCTGGATTCCCTTCAGCTGCCTGCCGGCGACGAACACCCTGGCCTCGGCCCGCCCTGCCGTCACTCGCGGGCCACCCTAGGGGCTGCCCGTACGGGCCGAGGTGCGAAAACCATCACACCGGCGGGGTGGCCGGCGCCACAGGGACGCGCCGCACCGGCCGCACCACGGGGACTTCACGCAGGTCGCCCGGTCTCGTGGCCGGTGACCGTTCCCGGCGGTTCTCCCCCGCGGCGATGACCACGCGGCGGGCGCGCACGGTGTCCGCGCTGGTCGTGAAAGGTGTCCATGTGGCCGCCGAGCACTCCCGGCAAGGCCCGGTGGGCGAGCCCGTCGCCCCGTCGTGTCAGCGACCTCGCCGGGACTCCGCGCCCCGAACCGGCCGTGTCTCCTCCTCACCTCCTGCCGGGCTGGTGCGCGCAACGCCGCGGTCGTACGGATGCTCCGCCGGGCCGGCCGGGCCCGGGCCGAGTTGGAGAACCGGCTCGGTGCGGACTTCCCCGGCGTCCGTGTCCACAGCGACGCGGTGAGGGAGGCGGCGACAAGCACACCCGCGCCCATGAGCCGACGCAGGTGATCCAGCGGCGCCGGGGACCTGCCGCCGGAACCGACAACGGCTCGGGGCTGAAGGTCTCCGGCCCGTCCGACCGCTTCGAGCGGGAGACGGAGGCGATCGACGCACCGGCCGCCGCGGCCGGATGACCGGGGGCTGCCGGGGGCCCTGCGAGGCCGGTCGTCAGATGATCCCGGCCGGGGGGGATCACAGCCGGGTGACGCGTCGGCGGGAACCGTCCGGCCGTCGTCCGGGGTGACGACGATCTTCTTGGTCTTCTCGGTCTCCTCGATGCGGACGCG
>NZ_JACBWZ010000565.1 GCF_013870595.1 Streptomyces sp. WELS2
CACGCACCCTGAGGGTGTGCTCCGCGGCCGCCCCCCGGGCCCACCCCGCGTGACGCGCGTAGAAATCGGACTGGCGTCTGGGTAGTTTTACGTATAACCTCACCGGCTAACCGCTCCCGGCAGGAAGGTAGCCATGCGCCGCGTCGCCCTGGTCACCCTCGTCGTCCACGACTACGACGAGGCGATCCGCTTCTACACCGAGGCCCTGGATTTCCGCCTCGCAGAGGACACCCCGCGGCCCGACGGCTCGCGCTGGGTCGTCGTCGAGCCCGGTGGCGAAGGGAGCGGCACCGGCCTGCTCCTGGCCCGCGCCAAGGACGCCGGACAGAGCTCCCGGGTCGGCGACCAGACCGGCGGACGCGTGGGCTTCTTCCTGCACACCGACGACTTCGCCCGCGACCACGCCCGGATGACGGCCGCCGGCGTGACCTTCCTGGAGGAGCCGCGCCACGAGCCGTACGGCACGGTCGCCGTCTTCCGGGACCTGTACGGCAACCGCTGGGACCTGCTCCAGCCCGCCGCCCACTGAACCGACCCACCGCACCAGCCGAGGAAACGACACACCCATGACCGCGTCCCGCATCGACACCGAGACCATCCGCCGCCTTCCCAAGGCCGTCCTGCACGACCACCTCGACGGCGGTCTGCGCCCCGCCACCGTCGTCGAACTCGCCGCCGCGGTCGGCCACACCCTGCCCACCACCGACCCCGACGAGCTGGCCGCCTGGTACGTCGAGGCCGCCGACTCCGGCGACCTGGTTCGCTACATCGCCACCTTCGAGCACACCCTCGCCGTCATGCAGACCCGCGAGGGCCTGCTGCGCACCGCCGAGGAGTACGTCCTCGACCTCGCCGCCGACGGAGTCGTCTACGCCGAGGTGCGCTACGCCCCCGAGCTGATGCTCAAGGGCGGCCTCGCCCCGGCCGAGGTCGTCGAGGCCGTCCAGGAGGGCCTGGCCGCCGGCATGGCGAAGGCCGCGGCGGCCGGCACCCCCGTCCGGGTCGGCACCCTGCTGTGCGGGATGCGCATGTTCGACCGGGTGCGCGAGGCCGCCGAACTGGCCGTCGCCTACCGGGACGCCGGTGTCGTCGGCTTCGACATCGCCGGCGCCGAGGACGGCTTCCCGCCCGCCGACCACCTCGAGGCCTTCGCGTACCTGCGCGCCGAGAGCATGCCCTTCACCATCCACGCCGGCGAGGCGTACGGCCTGCCCAGCATCCACCAGGCGCTCCAGGTGTGCGGCGCCCAGCGCATCGGTCACGGGGTGCGCCTGACCGAGGACATCGTGGACGGCAAGCTCGGCCGGCTCGCCTCCTGGGTGCGCGACCGCCGGATCGCCCTGGAGATGTGCCCCACCTCCAACCTCCAGACCGGCTGCGCCTCCTCGATCGCCGAGCACCCCGTCACCGCCCTGAAGGACCTGGGCTTCCGGGTCACCCTGAACACCGACAACCGTCTGGTGTCGGGGACGACGATGACCCGCGAGATGTCCCTGCTGGTGGAGCAGGCCGGCTGGACGGTGGAGGACCTGCGCACGGTCACCGTGAACGCCCTCAAGAGCGCGTTCGTCCCCTTCGACCAGCGCACGGCCCTGATCGAGGACGTGGTCCTGCCGGGTTACGCCGCCGCGCTCTGAACCAGCCCCCTGAGGTAGGCGGCCTGTCCGACGTGCTGGAGATCGTCGGACAGGACGCTCACCAGGCGCACGCCCAGGCCGACCGGGGGGTCCCAGCGCTCGTCCACGATGCGCTCCAGGTCCTTGGCGGCGAGTGTGCGCAGGACCCCGAGGGTCTGCTCGTGGACGGCGTCGTGGTACCCGGTGAGCAGCCCGGCCGACTTCACCCGAACCTTCGCCACCTTGGCCGGGGTGTGCCCGTAGCCCGTGTCGTGCCGGGGCAGGTCGAGCCCGAACCGCTCCTGCCAGCCCTGGGCGTGCCACACCTGGTCGAGGTCGAAGGCGTCGGCGATGTGATCGTCCTGTACCCGGGTGAGGTGCCAGACCAGCCAGGCGATGGTGTTGGCGTCGGGGGCCGGGCGGTGGTGCAGCTCCTCGGGACCGAGGCCGTCGAGGACGGCGTGGACTTCTTCCCGGATGCGGCCGTAGCCGTCGATGAGGATGTCCTTGGCATGCATACCGTCCACCATCGCAAACCGCCGCCGCTCCCGCGCCCCCGATCCGGCCACCCGTACGTCAGGTTCCCGTCTCCAGCAGGGCGACCAGTGCCCGGGCGGCCGGGCTGGTGGCCCGCTCCGGCGGCAGCAGGGCCACCGTCTCGTACCGTGCCCCGCCCGTGCCCTCGAGCGGCAGCGCCGTGAGCGCCGGCCGCTTGTGCCGGAAGTGCCGGGGCACCACCGCGATCCCCAGGTTCTCGTCCACCAGGTCCAGCAGACTGTGCACGTCGTTGACCTCCAGCGCGACCGTGCGCCGGACCCCGGCCGCGGCGAACGCGGCGTCGGTGGTGCGGCGCGGACCCCAGTCGGGGTGGAAGTCCACGAACACCTCGCCGGTGAGCTCGTGCGGGCCGAGCACGGCCGGCGCCGCGGCCAGCCGGTGGCCGGGGTGGCACAGCACCGTCATCGGCTCGTCGGCCAGCGACACCGAGCGCAGCTGGTCGCTGTCGGCCCGGGTGCGGTAGGCGAAGGCCAGGTCCAGCCGCCCGGCCGCGACCTCCTCCGCCAGCTCGCCGGAACCGGCCTGCCGCAGCCGGATCTCCACATCCGGGTGCCGGCCCCGGAAGGCCGCCAGCAGCTCGGCCACCCGCACCCCGGCGATGCACTGCTCGGTGCCGAGGGCGAGCGTGCCGCGCAGCACCCCCTGCACCGCCGCCACCGCGTCGTGCGCCGCCCGCACCTGGGCCAGGATCCGCCCGGCCTCCACCAGCAGCGCCCGCCCCGCCTCCGTCAGCGTCACCCGGCGCGTGGTCCGCACGAACAGCGGCGCCCGCAACTCCCGCTCCAGCGCCCGGATGGACGCCGACAGGCCCGACTGGGACACCATCAGGCGTTCGGCGGCCCGGGTGAAGTGCCGGTCCTCGGCGACCGCCACGAAGTGCTGGAGATGGCGCAGTTCCATGATTGAGCAGCCTAGCCGCTGAATCTCATCGGATTCTTCTGTTGGACCGCTGCCCACGGCCCGGGGAAGAGTGGAACCGGTAGATCCTGTGCCCACCCCTCATGGAGTCGCGTTGTACACCGCACATCCCGACCGCTACGCCGACATGCCCTACCGGCGCACCGGACGCAGCGGCCTGAAGCTCCCCGCCCTGTCGCTCGGCCTGTGGCACAACTTCGGCCCCGACCGGCCGGAGGAGACCCAGCGGGCCATCCTGCGCCGCGCCTTCGACCTCGGCGTCACGCACTTCGACCTGGCGAACAACTACGGCCCGCCGCCCGGCGCCGCCGAGTCCGCCTTCGGCGCGGCGCTGAAGGCGGACTTCGCCCCCTACCGCGACGAGCTGGTGATCTCCACCAAGGCCGGCTATCTGATGTGGCCCGGCCCGTACGGCGAGTGGGGCTCGCGCAAGTACCTGCTCGGCTCGCTCGACCAGAGCCTGAAGCGGATGGGCCTGGACTACGTCGACATCTTCTACTCGCACCGCCCCGACCCGGACACTCCGCTGGAGGAGACGATGGGCGCCCTGCACTCGGCGGTGCAGCAGGGCAAGGCCCTCTACGTCGGCGTCTCCAACTACTCCGCCGAGCAGACCCGCGAGGCCGCCCGCATCCTCGCCGGCCTCGGCACCCCGCTCCTCATCCACCAGCCGCGCTACTCGATGCTCGACCGGCGCCCCGAGGACGAGGGCCTGCTCGACGCCCTGGACGAACTCCAGGCCGGCTCCATCGCCTACTCCCCGCTGGAGCAGGGCCTGCTCACCGGCCGCTACCTCGACGGCATCCCCGAGGACTCCCGGGCCGCGAGCGACAGCCCGTTCCTGAACTCGGACGCGGTGACCGAGGACCTGGTCGCCCGGCTGCGCGCGCTGGACGAGGTGGCCAAGTCCCGCGGCCAGACGCTCGCCCAGCTGGCGCTGGCGTGGGTGCTGCGCGGCGGCCGGGTGACGTCCGCACTGGTCGGTGCGAGCAGTGCCCGGCAGATCGAGGACAGCGTGGCGGCCGTCCGGAACCTGGAGTTCGACACCGAGGAACTGGCGCGGATCGACGCCATCGTCAAGCCGTGACGCCCCGCCCCGCCAAGTGACGCAACCGTCCACCACGTGCCC
>NZ_JACBWZ010000566.1 GCF_013870595.1 Streptomyces sp. WELS2
GTGACCGCGAAGGATGGCCTTGAGCGCGTCATCCTAGGCCCGGATCAGCACGTCTGACCAGGAGTTTCCCTGATGTTTACGGCATCCCGGCCGGGCGGCGCGGGGCGTGGTCTACGGCATTGTCAGTGCCGTGGTGTGCAATTGATGACGTGCCCGCACTGCAAGAACCGCTCAAGAAGGTGCTCGGCCCCGCCACCGCGAAGGTGATGGCCGAGCACCTCGGCCTGCACACCGTCGGCGATCTGCTGCACCACTACCCGCGCAGATACGAGGAGCGCGGCCAGCTCACCCACCTCGCCGACCTCCCCATGGACGAGCACGTCACGGTGGTCGCCCAGGTCGCCGACGCCCGGCTGCACAGCTTCGCCTCGGCCAAGGCCCCCCGGGGCAAGGGCCAGCGCCTGGAGGTCACGATCACGGACGGCAGCGGCCGGCTCCAGCTCGTCTTCTTCGGCAACGGCGTGCACAAACCCCACAAGGAACTGCTGCCGGGCACCCGCGCGATGTTCGCCGGCAAGGTCTCCGTCTTCAACCGCCGCCTCCAGCTCGCCCACCCCGCCTACGAGTTGCTGCGCGGCGACGGTGACGAGGCCGTCGAGTCCTGGGCCGGCGCCCTGATCCCGATCTACCCCGCCACCGCCAAACTGGAGTCCTGGAAGATCGGCAAGGCGGTCCAGACGGTGCTGCCCAGCGCCCGGGAGGCCCTCGACCCGCTGCCGGACTCCCTGCGCGCCGGACGCGGCCTGCTCCCGCTCCCCGAGGCCCTGCTGAAGGTCCACCGGCCGCACACCAAGGCCGACATCGCCGACGCCCGCGCCCGCCTGAAGTGGGACGAGGCCTTCGTCCTCCAGGTCGCCCTGGCCCGCCGCCGGCACGCCGAGACCCACCTGCCCGCCGTGCCCCGCGTCCCCGGCCCGGACGGCCTGCTGGCGGCCTTCGACGACCGCCTGCCGTTCACCTTGACCGAGGGCCAGCAGAAGGTCTCCCGCGAGATCTTCGAGGACCTGGCCACCGCCCACCCCATGCACCGCCTCCTCCAGGGCGAGGTCGGTTCGGGAAAGACGATGGTGGCGCTGCGCGCCATGCTCGCCGTGGTCGACGCGGGCGGGCAGGCGGCCATGCTCGCGCCCACCGAGGTGCTCGCCCAGCAGCACCACCGTTCCATCACCGAGATGATGGGCGAACTCGCCGAGGGGGGAATGCTCGGCGGGGCCGAACACGCCACCAAGGTGGTGCTGCTCACCGGCTCGATGGGCACGGCGGCCCGCCGCCGGGCCCTGCTCGACCTGGCCACCGGCGAGGCCGGCATCGTCATCGGCACCCACGCCCTGATCGAGGACAAGGTGCAGTTCCACGACCTCGGCCTGGTGGTGGTGGACGAACAGCACCGCTTCGGCGTGGAGCAGCGCGACGCCCTGCGCGGCAAGGGCAAACAGCCCCCGCACCTGCTCGTCATGACGGCCACCCCCATCCCGCGCACGGTCGCCATGACGGTCTTCGGCGACCTGGAGACCTCGGTGCTGGACCAGCTCCCGGCCGGCCGCTCCCCGATCGCCAGCCATGTCGTCCCGGCCGCCGACAAGCCGCACTTCCTCTCCCGCGCCTGGGAGCGGGTCCGCGAGGAGGTCGAGGCCGGCCACCAGGCGTACGTGGTGTGTCCGCGCATCGGCGACGAGGAGGACGACTCGGGGAAGGCCGGCGAGAAGCCCGCCGAGGGCGAGGAGAAGCGCCCCCCGCTGGCCGTGCTCGACGTGGCCGAGCAGCTGGGCCGCGGCCCGCTCGAGGGCCTGCGGGTGGAGGTCCTGCACGGCCGCATGCACCCCGACGACAAGGACGCCGTGATGCGCCGCTTCGCCGCCGGGGAGACCGACGTCCTGGTCGCCACCACCGTCATCGAGGTCGGCGTCAACGTCCCGAACGCCACGGCCATGGTCATCATGGACGCCGACCGCTTCGGCGTCTCCCAGCTCCACCAGCTGCGCGGCCGGGTCGGCCGTGGCTCCGCCCCCGGACTGTGCCTGCTGGTCACCGAGATGCCCGAGGCGAGCCCGGCCCGCCAGCGGCTGAACGCGGTCGCCTCCACGCTCGACGGCTTCGAGCTGTCCCGCATCGACCTCGAACAGCGCCGCGAGGGCGACGTCCTCGGCCAGGCCCAGTCCGGCGCCCGCTCCAGCCTGCGGGTCCTGGCGGTCATCGAGGACGAGGAGGTCATCGCCGAGGCGCGGGCGGAGGCGGCGGCGGTCGTGGCGGCCGACCCGGAACTGGAACGCCTCCCCGGCCTGCGCACGGCCCTGGACGCCCTGCTGGACGACGAGCGGGAGCAGTACCTGGAAAAGGGGTGAGCCACACTGGACCTGAACCGACCCACGACCAAGGACCGAAGATGACCCGCGTGATCGCCGGCGCAGCCGGCGGACGTCGCCTCGCCGTCCCGCCAGGCACCGGCACCCGCCCCACCTCCGACCGCGCCCGCGAAGGTCTCTTCTCCACCTGGCAGTCCCTGCTCGGCGGCCCCCTGGACGGCGAACGCGTCCTCGACCTCTACGCCGGCTCGGGCGCCGTGGGCCTGGAAGCCCTCTCCCGGGGCGCGGGCCACACCCTCCTGGTCGAGGCCGACGCCCGCGCGGCGAGAACCGTCCGCGAGAACGTGCGGAACCTGGGCCTGCCCGGCGCCGAGGTGCGGGCGGGCAAAGCGGAACAAGTCATCCGCACCGCGCCCCCCGCCGAGCCGTACGACCTGGTCTTCCTCGACCCGCCGTACGCCGTCACGGATCACGATCTTCGCGAGATCCTGCTCACACTCCACTCGGAGGGCTGGCTCGCCGAGCAAGCGCTCGTCACCGTGGAGCGCAGCACCAGAGGCGGCGAATTCCACTGGCCGGACGGCTTCGAGGCGATCCGGTCCCGTCGCTACGGCGAGGGAACGTTTTGGTACGGTCGCGCCGCCTCTACGTGCGAAGACGCACGATGACCGGACCGGAGAGCGAGGGATCACAAGTGCGCCGCGCCGTCTGTCCCGGGTCGTTCGACCCGATCACCAACGGACATCTCGACATCATCGCCCGAGCCTCCCGTCTGTACGACGAGGTGTACGTCGCGGTGATGATCAACAAGTCCAAGAAGGGCCTGTTCGAGATCGACCAGCGGATCGAGCTGATCCGCGAGGTCACCTCCGAATACGCCAACGTCCGCGTCGAGTCCTTCCACGGCCTCCTCGTGGACTTCTGCAAGCAGCGCGACATCCCCGCCATCGTCAAGGGCCTGCGCGCCGTCAGCGACTTCGACTACGAACTCCAGATGGCCCAGATGAACAACGGCCTCACCGGCGTCGAGACGCTGTTCGTGCCCACCAACCCCACCTACAGCTTCCTGTCCTCCTCCCTCGTCAAGGAGGTCGCGGCCTGGGGCGGGGACGTCTCCCACCTGGTGCCCCCGCAGGTGCTGGAGGCGCTGAACAAGCGCCTCGCCAGGGACTGATGGGGCTACAGTCGTCCCGTCCGTCTCCGAACCGGCTGTAGAGAGTGGCGAGCACAGGTGGACGTGCAGAAGAAGCTCGACGAGATCGTCTCCACGGTCTCCGGCGCCCGGTCCATGCCCATGTCGGCGTCGTGCGTGGTCAACCGCGCCGAGCTGCTCGCGCTGCTCGAAGAGGTGCGCCAGGCGCTGCCCGGCTCCCTCGCCCAGGCGCGGGAACTGATCGGCGACCGTGAGCAGATGGTCGAGCAGGCCCGGCAGGAGGCCGAGCGGATCATCGAGAGCGCGCACGCCGAGCGCGGTTCGCTGGTCGCCGAGACCGAGATCGCCCGCCGCGCCCGGGCCGAGGCCGACCGGATCCTGGCCGAGGCCCGCAAGGAGGCCGAGGAGATCCGCGCCGAGGCCGACGACTACGTGGACTCCAAGCTCGCCAACTTCGAGGTCGTCCTCACCAAGACGCTCGGCTCGGTCGGCCGGGGCCGGGAGAAGCTCCTCGGCACCGGCCCCGGCCTGGACGAGCAGGGCTACGCGGACGAGGACGCCCCCGAGCGCAGCCACGACCCGGAGACCCTGCGCCGCGACGCCGACGCCTACGTGGACGCCAAGCTCGGCGCCTTCGAGGCGGTCCTCGCCAAGACCCTGGAGGCCGTCGGCCGGGGCCGGCAGAAGCTGCACGGCCGGATCGCCACCGACGACCTCGGCGCGCTCGCCGACGACACCACGACCTTCCAGCACTCCAGCGAC
>NZ_JACBWZ010000567.1 GCF_013870595.1 Streptomyces sp. WELS2
GGCAAGCCCCTGCCCGGCAACCGCGACGGCTGTCGGGCCCGGCAGTACTCCGGCGCCGGGGGCGCCATCGGCACCGGGCACGGCTGCGGCGCACACGTCACTCCGGCCCCGACGCGCCGGCCAGGGCTTTCCGGACCTCGGCTGCGGGGAATGGGGTGTGCCTGCTCTCCGTGACGAGTCGACGGGCGAAGTCGTCCATGACGGCGGCGTGCCGGGCATGCCGATCGATGATCGCCGTGATCCCGGGAGGAACGCCGTCGGGGCGGCGGCCCGCGCTCCATTCGCGCAGGAAGGTCCCGAGTTCCGTGCCGCCGCGCACCGCCTCCGGCAGGTGGTGGCGCAGCAGATGCCACGGTGCATAGCAGCGGTCGTACACGAGGTGATCGGCGAGGAAGGCGGCTTCCCGGGCCGAGAGCTCGAAGTGGCGGCTGAGAGCGAGCCCGAAGTCCGCGAAGTACACCCGCCGGCCGTCGGTCAGCAGGTTGGCGAAGTGCGCGTCGAAGTGCACCAGCCCGTGTGAACTCATGAACCCGGTCCCCCGCCGCAGCTCCTCTTCCACCCACAGGTAGGAGGAGTCAGCTCCCGGCTCCCCGCCGGCCACCTCACCCGTGTCGCCGAGCCAGTCCGCGAGTGTCCGGGGCACGTGTTCCAGGAAGAGCACCAGGCTGAGGGAGGACCTGCCAATGGCTTCCAGCCGGTGACGCACGGCGGACGACCCCTCCCAATGCGCGACGGCCCCCTCGATGCCCCCGAACTCGTCAGCGAAGCCGGCAGGAGGCCGGTCCGGCAGAACCCGCCAGTGATACATGAGCGGGAAACCGGCGAACTCACCCCTCAGAACCCACGTCGTGGTCATGAAGTGCGCGGCCAGTTCACGCCAGGCCCCGAACCCCGCCGACCCCACCCCGTACTGGTAGTGGAGAGGGAGGCCGAACAGGTTGGCGGTCGAGCGTACATGCTCCGGCCGCGCCTCGATGTCCGTCAGCGGGATCCGTTTGACGAAGACGGGCAGCCCCGCGACCTCCATCTCCCCGCGTCTGCCACCGATGCCCGAGCCCAGTGCCGCGGCGGCGGCCACGGCATCGCCGAGCCTTCGGTCGCTGAGCAACGAGAGCTGTGCCCCTACGGTCGCACAGGCGGATGAACGCGCGGCGAGTAGTGGCTCGGTCTCATCCATCGGTGGCTCCTGCCTGTCATCGGACCGACCACTGCGGATCATGCCAGGCGCCCCGAACGCGACCTCCGACGTCGTCGCGGGCAGCGGCGGTTGTCAGCGGCCCGGCACTGCCCGGCGGACCGCGTAGCCCAGATACGTCACCACGGGGCTGCCCTCCTGTTCGAGCACCATGTCGACCAGCTCCGGCAGCTGCTCGTCGGTCAGCGTGCCACGCCTGCGCCCGCGCGTCGCGCGCACCAGACCGCGTACGTCGCGCGGCTTGAACGCCGAGACGTCCTTCGGCGACAGTCCTGCCCCGTCGAGGGCCTCGGCGAGCTCGGCCGGACGGCGCAGCCGGTGGGCGGCGTAGCGGCCGCGGGGCATGATCCGGGTGCCCGGGAAGGCCTGGAAGGCGCCGAGGTAGATCAAGCGGGACACAAGGGTGCGGTTCACCGTGTCGTAGACGAAGACCCCGGCAGGACGCAGCACACGCGCCGCCTGCGCCAAGACTTCCTTCGGCCGTTCGGTGATCTCGAGGGTGTCGGCACAGTACACGAGGTCGAACGTGCCGTCCGGCAGGCCGAGTTCCTCCGCCGGTGACGTCAGGTACGTGATGCCGAGCCCGTCGTCCGCATCCCGGGCGAGGGACGTCGCGGCAGGAGACGGGTCGGCGGCGACGACCTCGAAACCCAGCCGGGCGAGGCCCCTGGCGGGAAGGCCGCGTCCGCTGCCGATGACCAGCGCCCGGCTGCCGGCCGCCGTGAGGCTCAGCTCCGAGAGCACGTGCCGCAGATACTCCATTCGTACGGACTGGAAGGTCAGGGCACGGATGTGGCGGCCGTCGACGGCCGCCCGGCCGGCCGAGTCGACTGCGATGCGCGGGGTGGTGGACATGGCACACTCCCTCGACGTTCCGGGGCAAGTTCCCTGAGGGAAACTAGCATTGACGAGTTCCGCGCCCGGGCCGCCCTGATGATGCGTCACGTCCTGCTCGGCATCGGAAGGGCCGGGGCTCCACCCCGCCCTGCCGGCACTGAACGGTGTCACCGTCCGTACGCTCCGGTGTGCCGGAGAGGGAGGTACGCACGGGCGGGGGTGGCTACGAGCGCCCCGAAGCCCTCTCCGGCGTCTGTGCCCCTGGTCCGGCCGCACCTACGCGGTCAGCCCGCCCCCGCGGGCCTGGTCGAGCCGGGCCAGCTCCCCGGCGGTGAGCCGCAGCGCCCCGGCGGCGACGTTCTCGGCCAGGTGGCCGGGGTTGCCGGTGCCGGGGATGGCGAGGACGTGCGGGCCCTGGCGCAGCGTCCAGGCGATGCGGACCTGCGCGGGAGTCGCGCCGTGGGCGCGGGCGACGGAGAGCACCGCGTCGTCGTGCGCGGCCGTCGCACCGCGTTCTCCGGCCTCTCCGGCCACGGCGTAGAAGGGGACGAAGGCGATGCCGTGCTCGCCGCACAGCCGCAGCAGCTCGTCGCCGGCCGGGTCGGGGCGGTCCAGGGCGTACCGGTTCTGGACGGAGACCACCGGGGCGATCCGCAGCGCCTCGGCGAGGTGCCGGGGTTCCACGGCGGAGATCCCGAGGTGCCGGATCAGCCCCGCCGTGCGCAACTCGGCGAGAGCGCCGAAGTGTTCGGCTATGGAGTCCTGGCGCATCCGGCGGAGGTGGACGACGTCGAGGTGGTCCCGTCCGAGCTGGCGCAGGTTCTCCTCGACGTGGCCGCGCAGCTGGTCGGGACGGGCGGAGGTGCCCCACGCGCCGTCGTGGTCGCGGTAGGGGCCGACCTTGGTGGCGATGACCAGTCCGTCGGGGTACGGGGACAGCGCGGTGTTGACGAGTTCGTTGGCGGAACGCAGCGAGGAGAAGTAGAAGGCCGCCGTGTCGATGTGGTTCACCCCGAGATCGACGGCCTTGCGCAGCACGGTCAGCGACCTCTCCCGGTCGCTCGGGACGCCTTGGTGGAAGGCGGCGCTGCCCGTCAGCCGCATGGTGCCCAAACCGACGCGGTGGACGGGCAGGTCACCCAGCCCGAAGGTGCCGGAGGCGTCCGCGGTGATCGTTTCCGTGGTCATCGGCGGAGTCTCGCACACGGCGTCCCCGGCGCACTTCAGCAGTACAGGTCGGCTCCCGGTGTGACCCCGAGGATCCGCGCGAAGCGCTGGTAGGCGGAGACCCGGCTCTGCACCTGCGCGGGATTCCTGCCGTCGCATTCCAGCGAGCCGTTGATGCTGCGGATGGTCTGGCCGAAACCCGCACCGTTCACCATGGCGTTGTGCGGGGTCATGGTGCCGGGCCCGGACTGTGTGTTCCAGTACCACAGGCCGGTCTTCCAGGCGACGGACGCGTTGTTCTGCACCAGGTGGGGATTGTTGAGCAGGTCGATGCCGAGCGCGTCGCCGGCGGCCTTGTAGTTGAAGTTCCAGGACAGCTGGATGGGGCCGCGCCCGTAGTACGCGGCCTGCCCCGCCGGGCAGCCGTAGGGGCGGCTCTGGTCGCAGTAGTGCGGGTAGTTGGCGGTGTTCTGCTCGACGACGTACACCAGTCCGCCGGTCTCGTGGCTGACGTTGGCGAGGAAGGCCGCGGCCTCCTGCTTCCGCACGGTGTCACTGCCGGTGTTCGCGAAGGCGGGGTAGGCGCCGAGCGCGGCGGTCAGACCGCTGTAGCTGTAGAAGGCGTTCCGGTTCGGGAACATCTGGTTGAACTGCGATTCGCTCACCACGAAGCCGGCGGAGGAGGCGGCGGAGGCGGGGGACGCCTGGACGGCCAGGGCGGAGCCGCCGATCGCGAGCGAGGCCAGGAGTGCGGCGATGCGGTGTTTCCTCACGGACCAACTCCTTCGTACGGCACGGCCGCACCCGCCGGAATCGGGAACGGCCGTGGTGGGGGGTTGGACACACTCAACCGCTTTGGTATGTACCAGTCAAGGGTTTAGACCAGTCGATCAGATCGGCCAAGTCGGCGAAGGGCCGGGGCGGTTGCCCGCACTCCCCTCCCCCGCCCGCCGAACGGCAGGCCGGACACGGGTGGGCACCGGCGGAACGGGATCGTCGCGCACGGCCGCCGA
>NZ_JACBWZ010000568.1 GCF_013870595.1 Streptomyces sp. WELS2
CGTCATCACCGCAGCCCTCGCCCTGGCCGGCACGGCCGACGCCTTCGCCTCCGTAGGCGTCGGCGCCGACCCCGGGGGTGCCCGCCACCAGCACCGCGTCGAACTCCACGGAGCGCGCGGTGGCGTAGGTCCGCTGAATGGTCAGGGCGTCGGCGCCGTCGCCGAGGGTGCCGCCGACCGGTGCCACGATCAGCGGGACCATGCCGCCGTCGAGGACCGCCTGGCGGACGGCCCGTACCCCGTCGAGGTCGCCGTCGGGTCCGGTGAGGATGCCGATGATCCGGCCGTCGGTGGGCCAGGTCCGCCCGACCTGGGAGAGGGCGGGGCTGGGCTGGACGTCGGCGAGGGGCACGGTGGGTTCGGGTGCGGGCAGGCCGAGGCCGGCCGCGACACCCGCGCACAGCTCCGGGTCGATGTTGGCCAGGACCTGCAACGCCCGTTCCCGGATGGCCACTTCGTAGCACTTGCCGAGTTCGAAGGTGTAGGCGCCGATGATGTGCTCGCGCTCGGGCGGGCTCATGCTCAGCCAGAACCGGCGCGGCTGGCTGAAGTGGTCGTTGAAGGATTCGGGCGCCTCGCGGACCTTGGTCGCCTCGGGGACGCGTACGGGCGTCTCGACGTACGCGCCCAGGTTCGCGCCGGCGGTGAACGGGCAGCCGCCGTCGAGGGAGTTGGGCCGGTAGGGGGCCACGCCCCGGTGGACGGCCGTCTGGTGGAAGCCGTCGCGGAGCATGTCGTTGACCGGGGCGTGCGGCCGGTTGATCGGGATCTGTGGGAAGTTGGGTCCGGCCAGGCGGGTGATCTGGGTGTCCAGGTAGGAGAAGAGCCGGCCGGCGAGCAGCGGGTCGTCGGTGATGTCGATGCCGGGGACGACGTGGCCCACGTGGAAGGCGACCTGCTCGGTCTCGGCGAAGAAGTTGGACGGGTTGCGGTCGAGGGTGAGCAGCCCGATCGGCTGAACGGGGGCCAGTTCCTCGGGGACGATGTTGGTCGGGTCCAGCAGGTCGATGCCCTCGAAGGTCTGGTCGGGGGTGTCGGGGAAGGTCTGGATGCCGAACTCCCACTGCGGGTAGGCGCCCGCCTCGATGGCGTCGGCGAGGTCCCGGCGGTGGAAGTCGGGGTCGACGCCGTTGATGATCTGCGCCTCCTCCCACACCAGGGAGTGCACACCCAGCTTCGGCTTCCAGTGGAACTTCACCAGCGTGGTCTCGCCGGCCGCGTTGACCAGGCGGAAGGTGTGGACGCCGAAGCCCTCCATGGTGCGGAACGAGCGCGGGATGCCCCGGTCGGACATGTTCCACAGGGTGTGGTGGGTGGCCTCGGTGTGCAGGGTGACGAAGTCCCAGAAGGTGTCGTGGGCGCTCTGCGCCTGCGGGATCTCCCGGTCGGGATGCGGTTTGCCGGCGTGGATGACGTCGGGGAACTTGATGGCGTCCTGGATGAAGAACACCGGCATGTTGTTGCCGACCAGGTCGAAGACGCCCTCGCTGGTGTAGAACTTGGTCGCGAAACCGCGGGTGTCGCGCACGGTGTCGGAGGAGCCCCGGGAGCCGAGCACGGTGGAGAAGCGGACGAACACCGGGGTCTCGACGTCCTCGGCGAGGAAGGCCGCCTTCGTCACGTTGGCCGCGGTGCCGTAGCTGCGGAAGACGCCGTGCGCCCCGGCGCCGCGGGCGTGGACCACGCGCTCGGGGATGCGCTCGTGGTCGAAGTGCATGACCTTCTCCCGCAGGTGGTGGTCCTGCAGGAGCACCGGGCCGCGGGGTCCGGCCTTGAGGGAGTGGTCGGTGTCGTACAGCCGGGTGCCCTGGGCGTTGGTCAGATAGCTGCCGCTCTGCGCCATCCGGGCCTGGTCGGCGCCGGTCGGCTGCCCGGTCGGGGAGACGGTGTCGGGGCCGGTCTGGTCGGGCTTGGGCGGGAAGGGCTCGTGGGGGTCGGTCGGCTCGGCGACCGGCGGCGTCTTCGGGCCCGGCTTGCCCGGGATGCCGTCCTCGGGGCCCGTGGGTCCTCCCTGGAGGGCGTCGGCCACCTTGTCCGCGGCTCGCTTCAGGGGGTTCGTCTCGCTCATCAGTGGCAATTCCTTCGCTGGTCACGGGGCGGGCCCGGCTCGAACGGGCGGGTGTCCGCCGCACGGTGGCCCCCGCCGGGGGCACGGCCGGCACCACGGCTCGCGTCGGGTGGGTCCCGGGTGGAGGCGGCCGATGACGGCCTCGTACCGAGGTCCCCGGGCCGGGGCGTCCGAAACCGGGAACCTCGGGGAGTTCCCGGTCGGGGTGAAGTCGGGCCGTCTCGTATCGAGTTGCCGGGACGGCGGGCCCGCCGGACGCGCTGGTCCGGCCCGGGGACCGTAGGCAGGGCCACAGCCCCCTGCCGCGGACGTGTCCGTCAGCAGGGCCGGCTTCTTGACCCGGTGCGGGGCCGCCGGTGCCCGGCCGCCCGCACCGCCACCCTAGGCGCTGACCCGGCGCGGCGCAGTTCGAACGGTTGCGGGGTCCGGCCGGTCAGGGGCGGGCGACGACGCGGAAGGTGTCCAGGGAGGAGTCCGCCGCGTCCGGCACGAGGAAGCCGTGGGCGATCCCGCTGCGCAGATAGTCCACGATCTCCGCGGTGATGACCTCGCCGGGTGCCACGACCGGCACGCCCGGCGGATAGGGGCTGAGCGTCTCGGCGGCGATCCGGCCCACGGCCCGTTCGGCGGGCACCTGTTCGGCCGGGCCGAAGAAGGCGTCCCGGGGCAGGAGCGCCTGTTCCAGCTCCAGGGCACGCGGCTCGGGCAGGTGCACGGCCGGGCGCCGCTCGATGGTGTCCGCCCGCTCCACCAGCGAACGCACGGACTCCACCAGCAGCTTCTCGGTCTGCTCGTCGTCGGAGTGGGTGATGGAGGCGCTGATCCGGCAGGTGTCCGAGCCGCCCATGTCGACGTGGCAGTTGGCGCGCAGCCACTCGGTGGCCTGCATACCGCTGATGCCGAGGCCCCGTACGTCGACGACGATCTTCAGCGGGTCGAACTCGGCGGCCAGCCCCTCGTCGACGATCTCGCCGCCCATCACCCGCAGCCCGGGCAGTTCCCGCAGCTGGGCCCGGACGCGTTCGGCGCGGTGCAGCGCCGCGTCCAGCAGGTCGTGCCCCTGCTCGACCATCTGCCGCCGCCAGCCGTCGAGGGCGGCGTAGACCAGGCAGGAGGCGCTGGTGGTGCCGAGCAGGTCCTCACGCTGTTTGAGCACGGTCGGCGAGACCCGGTCGCCCTGGAGGTGGAAGACCGAGCTCTGCTCGATGGCGCCGCCCATCTTGTGCACGCTGGTGACGACCAGGTCGGCCCCCGCGTCCATGCCCCACACGGGCAGGCCGGAGTGGAAGGGCAGGTGGGCGCCCCACGCCTCGTCCACGATGAGGGGGACGTCGGCGGCGTGGCAGACGTCGGCGACCGCGCGCACGTCGGCGCAGGTGCCCCAGTCGGTGGGGGTGATCAGCAGCATGCCCTTGGCGTCGGGGTGCTCGCGCAGCCGGTCGCGGACGTCGTCGGCCTCCGGCGGATGGGCCATGTGCCGTTCGCCGTCGAACTCGGGGTGCACCCAGACGGGCTCCACCCCGTTGATGATCACCGCGGCGATGACCGACTTGTGGGCGTTGCGGGACAGCAGCAGCTTCTCCCCCGGTCCGGCGACCGCGAGCATCGCGGTCTTCACGGACAGGGAGCTGCCGCAGGTGGAGAAGAACGCCTGGTCGGCGCCGACCGCGTCGGCCATCAGTTCCTGGGCCTGCTCCAGCACCCCCTGGGACTGGCGGCGGTCGTCCAGCCCGTTGAGGGTGAGCACGTCCGAGCGGAACACGTCCAGCCCGAGGATGTCGGCCACCCGTGGATCGGTTCCCCGGCCCTGTTTGTGCCCGGGCGGCCCGAACACCACGTCCCCTCGTCGCCGGAACTCCTGCAGAGCCTCCAGCACGGGTACGCGGGAGTGGTCCATGGCTGCCTCCTGAGCTGTTCGGTTCCGCACCCACCGTGTTGCACCGGCGGGGCGCCCCAAACCCGGCGGCCCGGTGTCAGGAGCCGTCCGGGTGGAACCCGGCCCGGCACGGAGCACACCCGCCGCATCGAGGAGGTCTCGTGTCGCTGTACCGCCGGATCGGGGAGGAGGTCGCGCGGCGCGCCGACGCGCTGTGGTCCGTGGCGTCGGCGCTGCACGCGGACCCGGAGACCGCGT
>NZ_JACBWZ010000569.1 GCF_013870595.1 Streptomyces sp. WELS2
GCACTACGCCTTCCTCGTCTCCGACGAGGAGTTCGACGCGGCCTCGCCCGCCTCGACCCGCCGCTGAGTCTGGACTACCTGGCGCTGGTCGACCCCGCCGACTTCACCGAGGTCGGCGACGACTTCACCGGCGAGGCCGTCCTCGCCGTCGCCGCCCGGGTCGGCTCGACCCGGCTGATCGACAACGTTCCCCTCACCTTCGGAGCCGCCTCGTGACCAGCACAGGCATACGACTGCACGCGCCCGCCCCCGGCTGGGCCATCTCCGCGGACGTGGTCGTCGTCGGCTCCGGTGTGGCCGGCCTGACCGCGGCCCTGCGCTGCCAGGCCGCCGGCCTCACCACCGTCGTGGTCACCAAGGCCCGGCTGGACGACGGCTCCACGCGCTGGGCGCAGGGCGGCATCGCCGCCGCCCTCGGCGAGGGCGACACACCCGAACAGCACCTCCAGGACACCCTCGTGGCCGGCGCGGGCCTGTGCGACGAGGAGGCCGTACGGACCCTCGTCACCGAGGGCCCGGACGCGGTCCGGCGGCTGATCTTCACCGGCGCCCACTTCGACACCGACGACGAGGGCGACATCCACCTCGGCCGCGAGGGCGGCCACCACCGGCGCCGCATCGTGCACGCCGGCGGCGACGCCACCGGCGCGGAGGTCTCCCGCGCCCTGGTGGCGGCGGTACGCGCGCGCGGGCTGCACACCATCGAGAACGCGCTGGTCCTGGACCTGCTGACGGACGCCGAGGGCCGTACGGCCGGTGTCACCCTGCACGTGATGGGCGAGGGCCAGCACGACGGCGTGGGCGCCGTGCACGCCCCCGCGGTCGTCCTCGCGACCGGCGGCATGGGCCAGGTGTACTCGGCGACCACCAACCCGTCGGTGTCCACCGGCGACGGCGTGGCGCTGGCGCTGCGCGCGGGCGCCGAGCTCTCCGACCTGGAGTTCGTGCAGTTCCACCCGACCGTGCTGTTCCTCGGCGCGGACGCCGAGGGCCAGCAGCCGCTGGTCTCCGAGGCGGTGCGCGGCGAGGGCGCCCACCTGGTCGACGGCGACGGCGTGCGCTTCATGGTGGGCCGGCACGAACTGGCCGAGCTGGCACCCCGGGACATCGTCGCCAAGGGCATCCTGCGGCGGATGCTGGAGAAGGGCGCCGAGCACATGTACCTGGACGCCCGGCACTTCGGCGCCGAGATGTGGCAGCGGCGCTTCCCGACCATCCTGGCCGCCTGCCGCGCCCACGGCATCGACCCGGTCACCGAGCCCATCCCGATCGCCCCGGCCGCCCACTACGCCTCCGGAGGCGTCCGTACCGACGCCCACGGCCGCACCACCGTGCCCGGCCTGTACGCGTGCGGCGAGGTGGCCTGCACCGGCGTGCACGGCGCCAACCGGCTCGCCTCCAACTCCCTGCTCGAAGGGCTCGTCTACGCCGAGCGGATCGCCGCCGACATCGCCGCCGAGCGGGCGGCCGGCGGCCTCCACGCGCGCGTGCCCGCGCCGGTCCCGCAGCCGGACCAGCCGGTCCACCCGCTGCTCGCCGCCGAGACCCGGTTCGCCGTCCAGCGGATCATGACCGAGGGCGCGGGCGTGCTGCGCTCCGAGGACTCCCTCGCCCGGGCCGCCGACCAGCTCCAGCTGCTGTACGCCGAGGCCCGCCAGGCGCTGGAGGAGAACGGCAAGACCGCCGAGCCCGGCGTGGACACCTGGGAGGCCACCAACCTCCTGTGCGTGGCCCGGGCCCTGGTCGCCGCCGCCCGGCTGCGCGAGGAGACCCGCGGCTGCCACTGGCGCGAGGACCACGCCGACCGCGACGACACCCACTGGCGGCGCCACATCGTCGTACGGCTCGGCCCCGACCGGTCGCTGGCCGTACGCACCACCGACACCGCAGACTTCCCCCCTACCCGGCAAATCCAGCGCCCCCAGGAGCAGTGACAGACGTGAGCACCGACGACCTTCCTCTCGCCCCGACCGGCGGCTGCGGCGACGGCTGCGGCTGCGGCGCCGAGGGAGACGAGGAGTACCTGGAGTGCGGGCTGGACCCCGCGCTCGCCGAGCTGCTGGCCGCCGCCGGGCTCGACCCCGTCGAGGTCGAGGACATCGCCACCGTGGCCATCCAGGAGGACCTGGCCGGCGGCGTGGACGTGACCACGGTCTCGACCATCCCCGAGGACGCGGTGGCCACCGGCGACTTCACCGCGCGCGAGGCGGGCGTCGTGGCCGGCCTCCGCGTCGCCGAGGCCGTGCTCTCCGTGGTCTGCACGGACGAGTTCGAGGTCGAGCGGCACGTGGAGGACGGCGACCGGGTCGAGGCCGGGCAGAAACTGCTGTCGGTCACCACGCGCACCCGCGACCTGCTCACCGCCGAGCGCAGCGCGCTGAACCTGCTGTGCCGCCTGTCCGGCATCGCGACCGCCACGCGCGCGTGGGCGGACGCGCTGGAGGGCACGAAGACGCGCGTGCGCGACACCCGCAAGACCACCCCGGGCCTGCGCGCGCTGGAGAAGTTCGCCGTCCGCTGCGGCGGCGGCGTCAACCACCGCATGTCGCTGTCCGACGCGGCCCTGGTGAAGGACAACCACGTGGTCGCCGCCGGCGGCGTCGCGCAGGCCTTCAAGGCCGTACGGGAGGCTTTCCCGGACGTGCCGATCGAGGTCGAGGTCGACACCCTGCACCAGCTGCGCGAGGTGGTGGACGCGGGCGCCGACCTGATCCTGCTGGACAACTTCACGCCCGGCGAGTGCGAGGAGGCCGTCGGCATCGTCGGCGGCCGCGCGCTGCTGGAGGCCTCCGGCCGGCTGACGCTCGCCAATGCGCGCGCGTACGCCGACACGGGGGTGGACTTCCTGGCCGTCGGCGCGCTCACCCACTCCTCGCCGATCCTGGACATCGGCCTGGATCTGCGCGAAGCGGAGTAACGCCCATGCTGCTCACCATCGACGTCGGCAACACGCACACCGTCCTCGGCCTGTTCGACGGCGAGGACATCGTCGAGCACTGGCGCATCTCCACGGACGCGCGCCGTACGGCGGACGAGCTGGCGGTGCTGCTCCAGGGTCTGATGGGCATGCACCCGCTGCTCGGCGAGGAACTGGGCGACGGCATCGACGGCATCGCGATCTGCGCGACCGTGCCGTCGGTGCTGCACGAGCTGCGCGAGGTCACCCGGCGTTACTACGGCGACGTACCCGCCGTCCTGGTCGAGCCGGGTGTGAAGACGGGCGTCCCGATCCTCACCGACAACCCCAAGGAGGTCGGCGCCGACCGGATCATCAACGCGGTCGCGGCCGTCGAGCTGTACGGCGGCCCGGCGATCGTCGTCGACTTCGGCACGGCGACCACGTTCGACGCGGTCTCCGCGCGCGGGGAGTACGTCGGCGGGGTGATCGCGCCCGGCATCGAGATCTCCGTGGAGGCGCTGGGCGTCAAGGGCGCGCAGCTGCGGAAGATCGAGGTGGCCCGGCCGCGCAGCGTGATCGGCAAGAACACGGTCGAGGCCATGCAGGCGGGCATCGTGTACGGGTTCGCCGGCCAGGTCGACGGGGTGGTGGAGCGGATGGCCCGGGAGCTGGCCGACGACCCGGACGACGTGACGGTGATCGCCACGGGCGGGCTCGCGCCGATGGTGCTGGGGGAGTCCTCGGTGATCGACGAGCACCAGCCGTGGCTGACCCTGATCGGGCTGCGCCTGGTCTACGAGCGGAACGTGTCCCGGCTCTGAGCGCGCGCCGGCGCCCCTGCGGGGGGCGTCGGCCTGCTCCCCGGGGTGCCCGGCCGGCCCGCCGGTGGCCCCGGACGGGGGAACCGCGGACCGACACGCGGCGAAAAAAACATCCCTTTCTGTCACTTTTGTCCGATTAGCGATAGCGTCGCCGCATGCCCACGCCATACGGATCCCGCGGCGGCATGGCGTTCGGCGCGGAGGAGCTGCGTGTGCTCCGCCGCGCCCTCGCCCTCGCCCTCCACCCCGGCCACGCCTCCGCCGAGGACGTGCAGGACTGCCTCCGGCTCGCCGAATCGCTGGACGAGGCGCTGAGCGAGGGGGCCAGGATGCGCGCCTTCCTGGTGGCCGACCTCGGCCGGTACCGGGCCGCTCTGCCGGGTACGGCCGCCGGTTACCTCACCCTCCTGGAGGAGGCCCTCGGGGCCGGGCACCGCCCGACGCCGGACGATCTCGCCGCGCTGCGGGCACTGCGCG
>NZ_JACBWZ010000057.1 GCF_013870595.1 Streptomyces sp. WELS2
TGGCCGGTGACGGCTGAAGGCGCGCAGAACGGGGGGTGGCGCATGAGCGAGTCCTCGCGGGCCAGATGCTCCTCCCGGGCCGCGCGGCGCAGCTCGGCGGAGCGCAGGCGGTGCAGTTCGAGCTCGTACATGGCGGGTCCCTCCGGGGATTCGGTGGCGGGTGCCGCTTTCCGCGACGCCTCCCACCCTCCTCCCGCGGCCGGGTCCGTCGCATCGGGAGAGTGCCGCATCTTCGCGCGTGGGGCGGTCCGTACGCGCGCGTAAGGGGCCTTAGGGCGTCCGCGCACCAGGCGGGGACGCCCTAAGGCCCCTGGGAGCCGTGTCCGGTCAGCCGGCGGAGGGCACGGCCAGCAGGGCGTCGGAGTACTTCAGGACGGCCAGCAGCAGGCCGATGACGCCGAGCGTGAGGCCCGCCCAGGCCACCGACCTGATCCACGCGGCCTGCGGACGGCCCGGGGCACCGAACGCGGGCCGGACCAGCACCACCACGGCGGTGATCAGCGCGGCCAGCGCGAACAGCCCGGCCCACAGGGCGGTGGTGTGCCAGGCGTCGCCGTAGACCTCCTTGAGCTGGGTGCCGACGCTCGCGCTGGTGGACGTCCGCAGCTGGCCGATGAGCTGCTCGCGGGCGGCGGCGACGGTGCCGGTCCAGCCGCCGGTGAGCGAGACCAGGCCCAGCGCGGCGGAGACGACGGCGCCCGCGCCCTGGCCGACCCCGGAGGGCACCTTGCCGCCGGCGCCGTCCGCCTCGCCTTCCCCGGCGCCCTCGGCGTCGTCGTCGTCCCGGCCGGCCGCGTCCACCGGCTCGGCGGTCCTCCCGGTCTCCTCGGTCTCCGTCACGGCCCCGGGGCCGGCCGTGGTCGTCTCGTCGTCCTCGCGCGCCTCGGTACCGGTCCCGGTGCCGGCGGTCTCGGCGCCTTCCGCTGTCTTCGTTGCCATGCCCGGCACCGTACGGACGCTGTCTGAGAGGCGTCTTAATGATCGTTTCGCGCGGTACGCGCGCGTGCCGCACGCCACTCGGGTGCCAGCACCGCCCAGATCTCCGTGCTGGTGCGCACGCCCCGGTGCGGGTAGTTCTCGCGGAGCACGCCCTCGCGGGTCATGCCGAGCCGCCGGGCCACGTTGATGCTCGGCTCGTTGGCCGAGGACACCTGCCACTCCACCCGGTGCATGCCGCGCTCCTCGAAGGCCCAGTCGAGCAGGATCCGCATACCGCGCGTGACCAGCCCGCGTCCGGCCGCGGCCGGTTCCAGCCAGCAGCCGGCCTCGCAGACCCCGCTCGCGGTGTCCCAGACGCGGAACAGCAGCCCGCCGACGAGCTTGCCGTCCAGCCAGATCCCGTGCAGGCCGCCGGCGTCGGCGGCGCGCTTGTCGGCGTACGACTTCAGCCAGGCACGGGCCCCGTCGAGATCGGACACCGCGTCCGCGAGCCCTACGTGCCGGCCGATGAACTCCCGTCCCCGGTCGATGTTCTCCAGCAGCTCACCGGCGTGCCAGACCTCCAGGGGCCGCAGTTCGGCACCGTCGTCACCGAGTGGCATCGCGTACATGAAGCCGTACTTCCTTCCCGCAGTCCGTCCGCCGGGACCCGGTCGGTACGGCCGAAATACGTCAGTCGGACTGGTCACCGAACGCCATGATCATCGTGCCGGCGACCAGCAGCCACAAGGCCCTTCGGGTACGGCCCCTGGCCCGCACCCGCCTGGAGGTCCGCGCCGGGCTCCGCCGCCATCTCGCCGAGTTCGAAGCGGTCTCGGTCCTGGTCACGCACGACCCGCTGGACGCCATGGTGCTCGCCCACCGCCTGGTGGTCGTGGAGCACGGCCGGGTCGTGCAGCAGGGCGTTCCCGCCGACATCGCCCGGCACCCGCGCACGGACTACATCGCCCGGCTCGTCGGCCTCAACCTCTACCGGGGACAGGCCGCGGGGCACGCCGTACGGCTCGACGCGGGGCCCGCGATCACGACGACGCAGGAGCTGTCCGGGCCGGCCTTCGTGGCGTTCCCGCCGTCCGCCGTGACCCTGTTCCGGGACCGGCCCTCCGGTGTGAGCGCCCGCAACCTGTGGCGCTGCGAGGTCAACGGCCTGGAGACGCACGGCGACCGGATCCGCGCCGACCTCACCGGTGAGCTGCCGCTCGCCGCGGACCTGACGACGGTGGCCGCCGCCGAGCTGGGCCTGCGCCCCGGTACACCGGTCTGGGCGACGGTGAAAGCGACCCAGACCCGCGCATACCCGGCCTGACCGGATATGCGCCCTACGGTGGGTGCCCATGACCCTGAGCATCCGCAACCAGCTGCCCGGCACCGTCACCGAGGTCCACGCAGGCCAGGTCATGGCCACCGTCGAGGTCCGGCTGGACGGCGGCCCGCACCTGCTGGCCGCCATCACCCTGGAGGCCGTCGAGCAGCTCTCCCTCGCGCCCGGCCGGCCCGTGCACGCCCTGGTGAAGTCCACCGAGGTCGCCCTCGCCGCCCGCCGGGCCGAGGGACTGTCCATCCGCAACCGGTTCCCCGGCACCGTCACCGAGGTCCGCCCGGGCGAGGTCATGGCCTCCGTGAGGATCGCCACGGCCGCCGGCGAACTCACCGCCGTCATCACCAGGGACGCAGTCGCCGACCTCGGCCTGTTCGTGGGCTCGGAGGTCATCGCCCTGATCAAGGCGACCGAGGTCTCACTGGCCTCCCCGTAGCGGCGGAAAGGCCCCGCCCGGAACACGGGCGGGGCCTTTCGGGCAGGGGTTCGCTCAGTCCTCGTAGGCGTCCAGCGGCGGGCAGGAGCACACCAGGTTGCGGTCGCCGAAGGCCTGGTCGATGCGGCGCACCGGCGGCCAGTACTTGTCGGCGGCCGAGACCCCGGCCGGGAAGACGGCCTGCTCACGGCTGTAGGCGTGCGTCCACTCGCCGCCCAGCGCGGCCGCGGTATGCGGGGCGTTCCGCAGCGGGTTGTCCTCCGCGGGCCACTCGCCCGAGCCGACCTTCTCGATCTCCGCGCGGATGGCGATCATCGCGTCGCAGAAACGGTCCAGCTCGGTGATGTCCTCCGACTCGGTCGGCTCGATCATCAGCGTGCCGGCCACCGGGAAGGACATGGTCGGCGCGTGGAAGCCGTAGTCGATCAGGCGCTTGGCGACATCGTCCACGCTCACGCCGGTCGCCTTGGTGATCGGGCGCAGGTCGATGATGCACTCGTGCGCGACCAGACCGCCGGGGCCGGTGTAGAGCACCGGGTAGTGCGGCTCCAGGCGCTTGGCGATGTAGTTCGCCGACAGCACGGCCACCTGGGTGGCCCGCTTCAGGCCCTCGCCGCCCATCAGCCGGACGTACGCCCAGGAGATGGGCAGGATGCCCGCGCTGCCCCACGGGGCCGCCGAGATCGGGCCCACGCCCGTCTCCGGGCCGGCCTCCGGCTGGAGCGGGTGGTTCGGCAGGTACGGCGCGAGGTGCGACCGGACCGCGACCGGACCGACGCCCGGACCGCCGCCGCCGTGCGGGATGCAGAAGGTCTTGTGCAGGTTCAGGTGGGAGACGTCACCGCCGAAGTGGCCCGGCTTGGCGAGACCGACGAGCGCGTTGAGGTTGGCGCCGTCGACGTACACCTGACCGCCGGCCTCGTGGACCCGGGCGCAGATGTCGGCGACGTGCTCCTCGAACACACCGTGCGTGGACGGGTAGGTGATCATCAGCACCGCCAGCTCGTCGCGGTACTGCTCGATCTTGGCGCGCAGGTCCTCGACGTCGATCTCGCCGTCCTCGGCGGTCTTGACGACGACGACCTTCATCCCGGCCATCACGGCGCTGGCGGCGTTGGTGCCGTGCGCGGAGGACGGGATCAGGCAGACGGTGCGCTGGTCGTCGCCGTTGGCGCGGTGGTAGCCGCGGACGGCGAGCAGACCGGCCAGCTCGCCCTGGGAGCCGGCGTTCGGCTGGAGGGAGACCTTGTCGTAGCCGGTGACCTCGGCGAGACGGTCCTCCAGCTCGCGGATGAGGGTGAGGTAGCCCTGCGCCTGCTCGGCGGGCGCGAAGGGGTGCAGCTGCCCGAACTCGGGCCAGGTGACCGGCTCCATCTCCGTGGTCGCGTTGAGCTTCATGGTGCAGGAGCCCAGCGGGATCATGCCGCGGTCGAGCGCGTAGTCGCGGTCGGCCAGCCTGCGCAGGTAGCGCAGCATGGCGGTCTCGGAGCGGTGCTGGTGGAAGACCGGGTGGGTGAGGTAGTCGTCGGTGCGCAGCAGCGCCTCGGGCAGGGCGTCCTCGGCGGTCGCGTCCAGCGCCTCGATGTCGGCCTCGACGTCGAACGCGGACCAGACGGCCTCCAGCCCGGCCCGGTCGGTAGTCTCGTCGCAGGCCGCGGAGACGTGGTCGGCGTCGACCAGCCGCAGGTTGACGCCCTTGTCCCGGGCGGCGGCGACGATCGCGGCGGCCTTGCCGGGCACGCGCGCGGTGACCGTGTCGAAGAAGGCACCGTGGACGGTCTCGACGCCGGCGGCCTTCAGACCCTCGGCGAGGAGGGTGGCGTAGCGGTGCGTGCGGCGCGCGATGGTCCGCAGGCCCTCGGGCCCGTGGTAGACGGCGTACATGCCGGCCATGACGGCGAGCAGCACCTGCGCGGTACAGATGTTGCTGGTGGCCTTCTCACGGCGGATGTGCTGCTCACGGGTCTGCAGCGCCAGCCGGTAGGCCTTGTGGCCGTCGGCGTCGACGGAGACGCCGACCAGCCGGCCGGGCAGGCTGCGCGCGAACTTCTCGTGTACGGCCATGTAGCCGGCGTGCGGACCGCCGAAGCCCATGGGCACGCCGAAGCGCTGGGTGGTGCCCACGGCGATGTCCGCGCCCAGCTCGCCCGGCGAGGTCAGCAGGGTCAGGGCGAGCAGGTCGGCGGCCACGGTCACCAAGGCGCCCAGCTCGTGCGCCTGGTCGATGACGGGCTTGAGGTCCCGTACGGCACCGGAGGCGCCCGGGTACTGGAGCAGCACGCCGTTGATCTCGCGCTCGGCGATCCCGGCCGGGATGCCGTCGGACAGGTCGGCGACGACGACCTCCACGCCGGTCGGCTCGGCGCGGGTCTCGATCACGGCGATGGTCTGCGGCAGCGCGTCCGCGTCGACCAGGAACAGGCCCTTCTTGTTCTTGCCCATGCGCCGGGACAGGGCCATCGCCTCGGCGGCGGCCGTGCCCTCGTCCAGCAGCGAGGCGCCGGAGGTGGGCAGCCCGGTCAGCTCGGCGACCATCGTCTGGAAGTTCAGCAGGGCCTCCAGACGGCCCTGGGAGATCTCCGGCTGGTACGGCGTGTAGGCCGTGTACCAGGCGGGGTTCTCCATGACGTTGCGCAGGATGACGGGCGGCGTGAAGGTGCCGTGGTAGCCCAGGCCGATCATGGAGCGCAGGACCTGGTTGCGGTCGGCGAGCGAACGCAGCTCGGCGAGCACCTCGGCCTCGGTGCGGGCGCCCGGCAGGTCCAGGGAGTCGGCGTTCTTGATCACATCCGGGACCGCGGCGGCGGTCAGCTCGTCCAGCGAGCCGTAGCCGACCTGCGCGAGCATCTTGGCCTGCGCCCCCTGGTCGGGCCCGATGTGGCGCTGCTCGAACGGGATGCCCGCTTCGAGTTCGGAGAGCGGAATGCGATGGGCGGTCATTGCGGAGGCCTCCTGGTCTGACGCGACCTGCGAGGGGCACCCCGGCGCGGGCACCCCGACGGCCTCCCCCTCTGTCATCTGCACCTGAGAGCTTCACCGGAACGCCCGCGGGCTCCGGCTTTCACCGTCGGCGAGGGCGGGAGCCGTCGACGCCCGCCCTGCTTTCCAGAGTGACCTCGTCCGCGCGGTACGTGAGCCTGAGAGATTCCGGGGAGGAGTTGCTCCTTCGGCGCCTCCGAGGTGATCGGAGGACTCTCCCGCGCGGGGTCAGCAGCCGCTGTCAGCTTACCAGCGAGGTCAACGGGGCAGCCTTCGAGTGGCCGCCTCCTCCAATGTGCTCTTTTGTAGTGCTTACGGATGAGTTGCGACCACGTGGAGGGAGAGGGACCGTGCAGACCGACATCGATCCGCGCAGCCTGATCGGCCGCAAGGCGTTCGACCGCAATGGCACCAAGATCGGCACGATCGACGAGGTGTACCTGGACGACGCGACCGGTGTGCCCGAGTGGGCGGCCATACGCACCGGCCTGTTCTCCCGGGACGCCTTCGTGCCCCTGGAACCCAGCGAACTGGTCGACGGCACCCTGCGCGTCCCCTTCGACCGCGCCCTGATCAAGGACGCCCCAGGCTTCGGCGTGGGCCGCCACCTCTCCCCCGAGCAGGAACTCCAGCTCTACCACCACTACGGCCTCGACGCGGCCTCCTCTCCCCCGCTCCCGGACCACGACTTCGGCAGACTGGCGGGCTCGGAGGAAACCTGACCCTGCTCCTCCGGGGTCAGGGGCGAAGCCCCGTGCCGGTCACCGTCCGGCGGACCGGGACGGATGGGCGGACGGGAAGGATCCGCGACCAACGGCAACGGATCCGCGGACGACAGCGCGGGGTCGTCCACGAAGAACGTCCGCACACGCCCCGGCTCCGACTGGGGCGTCTCGAACCGCACCGTCACCCTCCCCAGCCCGCTCCCCTGCACCCAGCCGGGCCCGTACTCGGCGTGCCGCACGTCCTGCCCGGCCCGCCAGTGCCGCTCCGCGGCCTCCGGCTGTTCCGCCTCGGCCTCGGCGGCGGCCTCCTCCGGCTCCTCCGCCACCCGCACCGGCATGGCCTGCGCGAACAGGTCCTCCTGGGTGTAGTCGGCCAGCCCGGACACCCCGACCCCGAGCAGCCGTACCCCACCGGTGGTGTCCACGGAGTCCAGCAGCCGCGCCGCGGCCTCGCGGATGACGGCCGGATCGTCGGTGGGCCCTCTGAGCGTCTCGGAGCGGGTCAGGGTCGAGAAGTCGTACCGCCGTACCTTGAGCACGATGGTCCGCCCGGACAGCCCGGCCCCGCGCAGCCGCCGCACACACCGGTCGGCCAGCCGCTGCACCTCCAGGCCGACCCGCACCCGGTCGTGGATGTCCACGTCGTACGTGTCCTCCACCGACACCGACTTGGCCTCCCGCTCGGCCACCACCGGCCGCTCGTCCCGGGCGTGGGCCATCGCGTACAGCGCCTGCCCGTGCGCCTTGCCCAGCAGCCGGACCAGCTCGTCCTCGCCCGCCTCCGCCAGCTCCCGCACCGTGGTGATCCCGGCTCTGCGCAGATGGTCCCCGGTGGCCGGCCCGACGCCCGGCAGCGTACGCACCGGCATGGGCGCCAGCATGTCCCGCTCGGTACCCGGCTCGATCAGCACCAGCCCGTCCGGCTTGGCCTGCTCGGAGGCGATCTTCGCGAGCATCTTGGAGGCGGCGAGCCCCACCGAACCGGTGAGCCCGGTGACCGCGCGGATGTCCGCCCGCAGCCTCTCCCCGGCACGGCGCGCCGACTCCTCGTCCCAGGCCGCTCCCCCGGCCTCCAGGTCCACGAACGCCTCGTCCAGGCTCAGCGGCTCCACCAGCGGCGACAGCTCCCGCAGCAGCGTCATCACCTGCTCGCTGACCGCCCGGTACAGGGTGAAGCGCGGCACCAGGTAGGCCGCGTTGGGCGCCAGCCGGCGCGCCTGCGCCATGGGCATCGCCGAGTGGACCCCGAACACCCGTGCCTCGTACGACGCGGTGGCCACCACACCGCGCGGTCCGAGTCCGCCCACGACGACCGCCTTCCCGCGCAGGCTCGGCTTGGACGCCTGCTCCACCGCGGCGAAGAAGGCATCCATGTCGAGATGCAGGATCGTGGGCGCGTTTCTCACATCTCCGATGCTGCACCACGGCACTGACAACGCGGTGGCACAGGGGCGCCCATGACCGGAACCGGGCGGCGGGGCCGACCCGTCGCGGGCCCACGCCTGAGCGCGACGCACCGGCCGCGCGGGCGTGGACGCCTCAGACCGCCCGGTTGCGGCGCCGCGCCAGCTCGTCCGCGGGGTTGTGCCCGACCAGCGTCTCACCGGTGTCGATGCGCTCGCCGTGCAGCTGGGAGAGGGCGCTTTCCACGTCCCGCCACACCACGCCGACGGCGATGCCGAAGATGCCCTGACCGCCCTGGAGCAGGGCGTGGACCTCGTCCGGCGAGGAACACTCGTACACCGTGGCACCGTCGCTCATCAGGGTCATCCGCTCCAGATCACGGAAACCGCGTTCCCGGAGGTGCTGCACGGCCGTGCGGATGTTCTGCAGTGACACGCCCGTGTCCAGAAAGCGCTTCACGATCTTGAGGACGACGACGTCCCGGAAGCTGTACAGCCGCTGGGTGCCCGACCCGTAGGCGGGCCGCACACTGGGCTCGACCAGGCCGGTGCGGGCCCAGTAGTCCAGCTGTCGGTAGGTGATGCCGGCGGCAGCGCAGGCCGTGGGCCCGCGGTAGCCGATCTGCTCGGACGTCATGGACGCCACCCCTCCGCCGTTCGGCACCGCCGTCGGCAGCTGCGGAGCGTGCTCCACCGCGCCGCCGGGATGGGCATGTCCCCCGCCTGAGCGCAGCCGCGAACTCGGGGGCGGGTACGGACCGCTCTCCCCGAAACCGCGTCCCGGGGCACCCCCGACCGTACCGTCGCCGCTGGTTCTCACGCCGACCTCCGTCCTTGACCTGCCTTCTCGACGGTAGGCAGTCACCAGGGGTGCGTCAACGATCGCCACACTCGGCACGCCGAGTGATAATCACCCTAGGAGTGGTTTCCCGTGTCCCACCGCGGGGAAAGGCTAGCCGAATGCGCTCGCGGCGAGACGTAGGACGCTCACACTGCCGGAGGCATGTGCCAGGACGCCAAACGCACCGAGGCCACCGATCCGGCCCGGCGAAACCCCTGGTCCGAAGGGCCGGCCGGGCCGCTCACTGGCTGCTGGAACCGAAGTCCTCGGGGGAGATCTGGTCCAGGAACTCCCGGAACTTCTCCACCTCGTCCTCCTGCTCGTCCGGAATGGCGATGCCCGCGTCGTCCAGCACCGTGTCACTGCCGTAGATCGGCGTACCGGTGCGCAGAGCCAGCGCTATGGCATCGGAGGGGCGGGCGCTGACCTCGACCCCACTGGCGAACACCAGCTCCGCGTAGAAGACACCTTCTCGCAGATCGGTGATGCGCACCTCGGTCAGCTCCTGGCCGACGGCCTCCAGCACGTCCTTGAACAGGTCGTGGGTCAGCGGTCGCGCGGGGGCCATGCCCTGCTGGGCGAAGGCGATCGCCGTCGCCTCCCCCGGCCCGATCCAGATGGGGAGATAGCGGTCGCCCCCCACTTCGCGCAGGAGCACGATCGGTTGGTTGGAGGGCATTTCGACCCGGACACCTACGACATCGAGCTCGTTCACACAGCAACCCTAGGCCGTGCCCGGGACGTTTGGGTAGTCGGGCCGGGAACAGGTGCCCGATCCGGCCGCCCGAGGACCCCCCGTTTCACGGGATCCGCACCCCGAGAGCGGTCTTCACCAGGGCCGCGTGCAGCTTCATCGTGAGGTCCGCCAGCTCCTTCGTACGGGCCTCGGCGTGCGCCCGGGTCTGCGGGTTGCGGTGGCGCTTGAGCGGGGCCACGACCTGGTCGACCAGACCCGCCTCACGGTCCGCGGCGGCCTTCATCACCCTGAGGTGGCGCGGCTCGATCCCGAACCGGCCCAGCTCGGCGACCAGCGCGGCCACCGTGACGGCCTCGGCGTCGTACGCCCCGTCCTCCAGCGGAGCGATGAGCCCGTAGGACTCCCACTCCTTCAGCTCGCCCTCGTCGATGTCCGCGGCGGCCAGCAGCTCGGCCCGGCCCACCCTGGCCACCGTGGGGCCCTCCACGGCCGCCGAGGCGTCCTGCGCGGTGCGCTGGCGCCCGACCAGGGGCAGCGGGGCGGCCTCGCCCCGCTCCATGGCGTCCAAGTGCTCCCGGATCACCTTCAGCGGCAGATAGTGGTCCCGCTGCATCCGCAGGATGTGGCCGAGACGCTCGACGTCCTCGGCGCTGAACTTGCGGTACCCCGACGGGGTCCGCCGCGGCTCGACGAGCCCCTCCGACTCCAGGAAGCGGATCTTGGAGATGGTGACTTCGGGGAACTCGTCGCGCAGCACGTTCAGCACCGTGCCGATGCTCATCAGCCCACTGTCCCTGGCGGCGGTACCGCTTCCGGCACCGCCGCTCGGTGTTTGAAGCATGGACCTTCCCTCTGGGGTTCCCCCGGACGGTGCCCGGGGGCGGGTCAGTAGCCCTGCCGGCTCGCGTAGAACACCAGCCGGTACTTGCCGATCTGCACCTCGTCACCGTTCGACAGGGCGACCTGGTCGATGCGCTCGCGGTTGACGTACGTGCCGTTCAGGCTGCCCACGTCGGCCACCGTGAAGGAGCCGTCCGGGGAGCGCCGGAACTCCACGTGCCGCCGGGAGACCGTCACGTCGTCCAGGAAGATGTCGCTCTGCGGGTGCCGGCCGGCCGTCGTCAGGTCACCGTCCAGCAGGAAGCGGCTGCCCGAGTTCGGCCCCCGGCGCACCACGAGCAGCGCCGAACCCGGCGGCAGCGCGTCCACCGCGGCCTGCGCCTCCGGGGAGAGCATCGGCAGCGGCGTCTGGCCGGTCGCCTCGGAGTCGTACGCCTCCAGCCCGGAGATCGAGATCGTGGACGTCGTCTCGGAGGCCCGCTCCGGCGTCAGCCCGGGACGCAGCGGCGCCCCGCAGTGGGAGCAGAACCGCGCGTTCTCCGGATTGCGGTTACCGCACCTCGTACACACCAGGACCGACATCGACGGATCCTCCTGCCGCGGCTGCCCCGCCGGGGCATTGGACGCGTACGGGCCGGAGGCGAACCCTCCACCCGTACCTGAGGTTGACGGTTGCCCGAAACCTATGCCGCCGGACCGGGCAGGGTCAACTGACGCCGCGCCCTGACCTCCCTGAATGTCACCGCCCGGACCAGCGACCTGGTCCCGGAACAACGGGCGCTGGCCCTCCGCGTCAGGCTGTGCGCGATGGCGAGCGGTCGCGTTGTCGCTGCCCTCTCGCGCGCTCTTGCCGAACAACTTCGCAAACAACTTCACGGGCGATTCCCCTTGACCGAAACAGACCCGCCCGTGGGGCAGGACGAACCCTGATTGCCTACACCGGCCGAGCCGGACATTCTCACAACGTCCGTATCCACCAGACAGTTTCCACCACGCACCACCCCTTCGGTGCGCCGACCCCCCGCAACCTCATGCCCCTGCCCGACGGCCCCCATGCACCGCCGGTTCACTGGGAGGACGACCGAGCGTAGTCAGGCCGCTCCGCCCGCCGCAAGGCGTCCACGACGATCTTGTCCGACCGCTCGACGGTCACCGTGGCCTGCTCTTTCTCCAGAGTCTGCACCACGCCTCCCGGGATGTTCAGCGCCGGCTCGAGGTCCTGCGGCTTGCCGATGACCTTGAAACGATACGGCGCGTTGATCTTGTTCCCGTCGACGCTCACACTCCTGTCGGAGTCGGCGAAATAGGTCTCGGCGACCACCCGGACCCCGTTGACCTGGATCGCCTCCGCGCCGGCCGCGCGCAACTCCTGGATCGCGTCGAGCAGCATGTCCGCCTTGACCGTCCCCTTCGTGTCCTCGATCGTCATGGTGATGCCGGGACCCTGTGCCGCCACGGTGCCCGCGAGGATGCCGAGTTGCCTCGCCTTCTCCGCGGTCTGCCGACGTGCCTCGGCGGCCTGGTCGGAGCTGCTCTGCAGTTCCTGACGCTGCTTTTCGAGTCCCTGCTTCTCGTCCTCAAGACGCTGAGTACGCGAATCCAGTTCATCGAGGATGCGTACAAGATCTTCCTGACGTGCGCCGCGCAGCGCGCTGTCGGTGTCGCTGTTCGACGCCACCTGCACGGCCAGGCCGAAGCCGAGGCCGAACAGCAGCACGGCGACGATGAGTTGCGCCCGGGTGAAACGCGGCGGCCACAGGCCCTTGACGAGCCGCTGCCGCCCCGTCAGCGGCTGCGGGGGCCGCTGCTCGGCCTGCGGGCCGCTTCCGGGCGCGGGCACCGGCACCTCGGCCGGCAGCTCCCTGCGCAGCCGGTTCCCCGGCCGGTCGGCCGGGTCGCCGTGGGCGTTCTGTCCGTTCCCGGTGTTCCGCTCGTTCTGGTCGCTCATGGAGGTCACGCCCGGAACACGTGCCGGCGGATCGCCGCCGCGTTGGAGAAGATCCGGATGCCCAGGACGACCACCACGCCCGTGGACAGCTGCGCGCCCACGCCCAACTTGTCGCCCAGGAACACGATGAGGGCGGCGACGACCACGTTCGACAGGAACGACACCACGAAGACCTTGTCGTCGAAGATGCCGTCCAGCATGGCCCGCAGGCCGCCGAAGACGGCGTCCAGCGCTGCGACGACGGCGATCGGCAGATACGGCTCGACAACCGCCGGAACCTCGGGCCGGACCAACAGGCCGGCCACGACTCCCACTACGAGGCCCAGTACGGCGATCACGATGTGCCCTTCCCGGTTTTCCCGAACTTCGGCTGTGCTGTACGTACGATCACACTGGGAGCGGCGGGCAACCGGACCTCGCCCTCCGTCGAAATGGTGGCGCGGATGCCGTAGTTCTCCTCCAGGGCGTGCAGATACAGGCCGTCGGCGCTGTTCTGGAACCTGGTGCTCAACCTCTGCCCGTCCCCCACCGCCAGCACCGTGTACGGCGGCACCAGCGGCCTGTTGTCGACCAGTATCGCGTCACCCGCGGCCCTGATCGCGGACAGGGCGGTCAGCCGCTGCCCGTTGACGGAGACCGCCTCGGCCCCGGACGCCCACAGCCCGTTGACCACGCGCTGCATGTCCCGGTCCCGGACCCGGCCGGTGTCGGAGAAGCCCGACATCTCCCGCGGGTTGGAGCCGTCCCCGCCGCCGGCGGCCTCCTTGGCGTCGTTCACGACGAGTCTGACGCCGGGGCCGTGCACCGCGGCGGCACCCGACAGCAGACCCACCAGGTCCGCCTCGGCGCTGCCGCCGCTCGACTTCAGGGCCGCCCGACGGCGCGCGTCGACGTCGTCGCGCAGCTTGTCGACGGTGCTCTCCAACCGGTCCGCGTCCGCGGTCTCGCTGTCGACCCGGTCGATCAGCTCCTGGCGCTCCTTGGCCACCACGGGCGCCGACACCCGCGCCTGGGCCGCCCCCACGGTCACCACCAGCGCCGCGAGGACCAGCCCCGCGGCCAGGCCCAGCTTGGCCCGCAGGGTCTTGGGCAGACCGCCCTCGCCCGCGGACTTCCGCCGGGCGGCGGCCTCGGCGTATCCGTCGTCGAGGCTGTGGTCCATGACGTTGGTGATCAACGACATGGAGGCGTCCGGGCGCTGCGGCCGCGCGGGGCTGCTCCGAACGGGGGGTTGCTGCGGCATGCCGCACATCGTCGCATGTCGCGAGCAGTACCTCCGAACGGCCCCACCGGCGTGCCGGACAGGCCCCCTTGGGGGACACTTGTCCGGCACGCGCGCGTGCGGGGGGTCTACGCCCCCTCGAGCCGTTCGCCACCGCCCGGGGACGCCGTGCCGACGGCCCCGGGCCTGTGCGCCGTCACCGGCCGGCGCTGTCCACGACCGCCGACCACTCGTCCAGCAGGGCCTGCGCGGAGGCGTCGTCGGGGCCCTCCGCCCACAGGTGGGTGACGGCCTCAGCCGGGTCGGGCAGCACCATCACCCAGCGCCCGTCGGTCTCCACCACGCGCACACCGTCGGTCGTGTCGACGAAGCGGTCCCCGGCGGCCTCGACCACGCGCCGCATCACCAGGCCCTTGACGGCCCACGGCGTCGCCAGATCCCGCTTGAGGACGTGCGCCCGCGGGATACGGGCGTCGATCTGGCTCAGCGTGAGCTGGGTGCGCGCCACCAGTCCGATGAGCCGTACGAAGGCCGCCGTGCCGTCGTACACGCCGCTGAACTCGGGGACGATGAACCCGCCCTTGCCGTCGCCGCCGAAGATGGTGCCCTCCTCGCGCCCGACGCGCGTGAGGTCGTCCGGCGACGTGGTGGTCCACTCGACCTGGGTGCCGTGGTAGGCGGCCACCTGCTCGGCGATCCGGGTCGTGGTGACCGGCAGCGCCACCCGCCCGCTGCGCCGCTCGGCGGCCACCAGGTCCAGCATCACCAGCAGCGCACGGTCGTCCTCGATGATCCGGCCCTTCTCGTCCACGAGCGACAGCCGCTCGCCGACGGGGTCGAACCGCACACCGAAGGCGGCACCCGAGGAGGCCACTATCTCCCCGAGCCGCACCAGCCCCTTGCGCCGCATCTCGGCCGTCTCCGTGGGCCGGGACTCGTCCAGACCGGGGTTGATGGTCAGCGAGTCCACGCCGAGCTTGCCGAGCAGGCTGGGCAGCACCAGCCCGGCACTGCCGTTGGAGGCGTCCACGACGACCTTGAGCCCCGACTCGGCTATCCCGGTCGTGTCGACGTTGCGCAGCAGCGACCCGGTGTACGAGTCGAAGACGCTCGCCGGGAAGTACAGGTCGCCGATCTCGCCCGGGAACGCCCGCCGGTACTCCTGGCGCGCGAACACCCGGTCGAGCTTGCGCTGGCCGCCCTGCGAGAGGTCCCCGCCCTGACTGTCGAAGAACATGATGTCCACGGAGTCCGGGACACCGGGCGAGGTCCGGATCATGATGCCGCCGGCGCTGCCCCGCGCCGTCTGCTGCCGGGCCACGGGCAGCGGCACGTTCTCCAGGTCGCGTACGTCGATGGCGCTGGCCTGGAGCGCGGAGATCACCGCCCGCTTGAGCGCTCGGGCACCGCGGGAGTGGTCGCGGGCCGTGGTCACCGTCGCGCCCTTCTTCAGGGTCGTCGCATAGGCGCCGGCGAGCCGTACCGCCAGCTCCGGTGTGATCTCCACGTTCAGGATGCCGGAGACCCCGCGGGCGCCGAAAAGATGCGCCTGACCGCGTGACTCCCAGATCACCGAGGTGTTGACGAAGGCGCCGGCCTCGATGGTCTTGAACGGGTACACGCGGACGTTGCCCTGGACGATCGACTCCTCGCCGATCAGGCACTCGTCGCCGATGACCGCGCCGTCCTCGATCCGGGCGGCACGCATGATGTCGGTGTTCTTGCCGACGACACAGCCCCGCAGATTGCTGTGCTGCCCGACGTAGACGTTGTCGTGCACGACGGCCTTGTGCAGGAAGGCCCCGCTCTTGACGACGACGTTGGAGCCGACGACGGTGTGCTCGCGGATCTCCGCGCCTGCCTCGACCTTCGCGTAGTCGCCGATGTACAGCGGTCCGCGCAGCACGGCGTCGGGGTGCACCTCGGCGCCCTCGGCCACCCACACGCCGGGCGAGATCTCGAAGCCGTCGATGTCGACGTCGACCTTGCCCTCGAGGACGTCGGCCTGGGCCTTCACATAGCTCTCGTGCGTGCCGACGTCCTCCCAGTAGCCCTCGGCGACATAGCCGTAGATCGGCTTGCCTTCCTTCATGAGCTGCGGGAAGACGTCACCGGACCAGTCGACGGGCACGTCCGGCTCGACGTAGTTGAAGACCTCGGGCTCCATGACGTAGATGCCCGTGTTGACGGTATCGGAGAAGACCTGTCCCCAGGTCGGCTTCTCCAGGAAGCGTTCGACCTTCCCTTCCTCGTCGACGATGGTGATGCCGAACTCCAGCGGATTGGGCACACGGGTCAGACAGACCGTGACCAGCGCGCCCTTCTCCTTGTGGAAGTTGATCAGTTCGGTGAGGTCGAAGTCGGTCAGGGCATCGCCGGAAATGACCAGGAAGGCATCGTCCTTCAACGCCTCCTCGGCGTTCTTGACGCTTCCGGCGGTACCGAGTGGCTTCTCCTCATTAGCATACGTGAGCTCCATCCCGAGCTCTTCGCCGTCACCGAAGTAGTTCTTCACGAGCGATGCCAGGAACTGCACGGTGACGACGGTCTCGTTGAGCCCGTGCCTTTTGAGCAGCCGTAGCACATGCTCCATGATCGGGCGGTTCGCCACGGGCAGGAGCGGCTTGGGCATGCTAGAGGTCATGGGGCGCAGGCGTGTGCCTTCGCCCCCGGCCATCACGACGGCCTTCATGTCGGAAGCGTCCTCCTCCAAGAGACGACGGTCTAGCCGACTTCACCCGTCCAGATTGTCCCGCACTTTTACACCGCGGGCCATCGAGGCGTTATGTCTGGACAATCGCCGAGCTCAATCGGCCATGGTGTCCGCGCGAACCAATCGGCGGACCTGTACCACGTAGAGCACTCCTGCCCACCAATACAGGGTTGTACCCCATCCGGCGAACGCCCATCCGAAAATAGCGGCGAGTGACGAGATCCAACCACTTCCGTCACTGAGGAGCAGGAGCGGGAAGGCGTACATCAAGTTGAACGTGGCGGCCTTCCCGAGGAAGTTCACCTGGGGCGGCGGATACCCGTGCCGGCGAAGGATGCCCACCATGACCAGCAGAACCAGTTCCCGCGCGAGCAAGAGCGCGGTCAGCCAGATCGGCAGGATCTCCCGCCAGGTGAGCCCCAGGAGCGTGGAAAGCACGTACAGGCGGTCGGCGGCGGGGTCGAGGAGCCGGCCGAGGCTGCTGATCTGATTCCAGCGCCGGGCGAGCTTGCCGTCGAGATAGTCGCTGACCCCGCTGAACGCCAGCACGAGGAGGGCCCAGCCATCACTCTTCGGGCCGCCGAACTCCGGCCTGAGGATCAACCACAGGAACAGGGGTACGCCGACGAGCCGTGCCATGCTGAGGATGTTGGGGATGGTGAGGACCCGGTCCGTTTGGACACGGGTCTCCTGGACCTCCACCCGGGGGCCTCCTGTGCGAAACGAGCCAATGATGCTTACTGACTTTACCTCAACGCAAAAAAGCTCCGGCTCCTGGGCAGTGCCCAAGAGCCGGAGCTTCAAAAGGAGTTCGGCGGCG
>NZ_JACBWZ010000570.1 GCF_013870595.1 Streptomyces sp. WELS2
CGGGTGCGCAGCCACGGGGTCCAGCCGGCCCCGGCCTGGAGGGTTTCGCCGGGCACCTCCGCGTTGTGGACGGCGAGCAGGTCCACCGGGCGGCCGTTGACGTAGTTGTCGGCGGCGGTGACCGGTGCCTCCTTCCACTTCTTCAGCACCGAACCGGCCCGGACACCGTCCGGCAGGGTGAACGCGTTGTGTTCGGCGACGAGTTGGGACTCCATGCCGATGCCGTAGGTGTAGGAGTAGCCGTCCCCGGCGACGAAGTGGTTGTTGTACGAGTCCACCTGCCCGAAGCGGACGCGCGGGGCCCGCTCGACCAGGTTCCGGAACAGGTTGTGGTGGAAGGTGACCTTCAGGTGCCCGCGGTCGACGGCGGCGGTGGCCGCGCCGTCGCTGTTGCCGACGAGGATCGTCTTGTCGTGGTCCGCGAAGACGTTCCAGGAGGCGGTGACGTAGTCGGAGCCCTTGACGACGTCCAGTTCGCCGTCGTGCCGCTGGTAGATCCGGCCGTAGTACGACGGCAGGGTGCTGTCCGGGTGGTCGCCGTCGGTGAAGGTGTCGTGGTCGATCCACACATGGGTCGAGCCGTACACCACGGCGCTGTCGTACTCGGAGTTCCAGTTGCCGTCGGCGGTGTCGGTCGGGTCCCACTGCGGGAAGCAGTCGAGGGGGCTCTCGAAGGTCAGGTTGCGCACGATGACGTTGTCGACGCCCTTGATCTGGAGGCTCGCGCCCTTGAACCCGGCGTCGCGGCCGAGGCCGACGATGGTGGTGTTGGCGGGGACGGCCGCCTTGATGTAGGCGTCCTGACGGGCGGCGGAGGCGCGGCGCAGGCCCTCGGGGCTGTCGTCGGGCTCGGCGTCGAGGGTCTTGGCGCGGCCCCACACCGCCGGGTCGTAGGTCTTCAGATAGGCGGCGAAGTCGTAGCCGGGCACGGCGAAGGAGTCGCAGCCCGGGCCGTCGGCGTCGAGGGTGCCCTTCACCCGGACGATCTTCGGCGCGCTGCCGCCGTCGGCGAGGGCGGCCTTGAACTGCTCCCAGGTGGTGACGGTGTACACGTGCGCGGGGCCGGCGGCGGCCCCGCCGGTCGTCCCCGTGCCGTAGGCGGCCCAGCCGTCCTGGGCGGGCAGCACCTGCCGGCCGGGGCCGGTGCGGTGGGCGGGGTGGGCGGACGCGGTGCCGGTGACGGCGAGGACCAGGGCGGTGGCGGTTGCGCCCACCAGCGCGCCCATGACCCGTCCATGACATGTCTGTGTACGCACTGTGCGGCTCTCCTCGGTGACTCGGTGACTCGGTGACTGGGTTGCCCGACGGATCGGCGGGCCGGGGTGACCCGACGGCTCGGTGGCGCGGGTCAGGACGCGGGGGCGGGTGGCCAGGTGATCCAGGACGCCGGGACGTCCTCGTCCAGCCGGCGGACGTCGTGCCGGGCCAGCACCCCGGTGCGCAGCAGCTCGCGCGCCACGAGCCGCGCCACGGCGATGGCACCCGGCGGGTTGAAGTGTGTGTTGTCCTGCTCGGTGGCGGTCCAGTTGAAGTAGGTCTTCGTCTCCTCCGCCCCGAGCCGCTGCCACAGCGCGAGCGACAGCGCCTGGATGTCGAGCAGCGGGACCCGCTCCGCCTCGGCGAGCGCCCGCACGGCCGCCGGGTAGTCGCCGTGGGTGGGCTGGGCGGTGCCGTCGGCGGCGAACCGGCGGCGCTCCACGGAGGTGGCGAGGACGGGCCGGGCGCCCCGGGACCGGGCGCCGTCGAGGTACAGCCGCAGATACCGCTGGTACGACGTCCACGGCTCGGTGTAGCGGGTGGGGTCGGTGGCCTTCTCGTCGTTGTGCCCGAACTGGACGAGAAGCAGGTCCCCGGGCCGGATCACCGCCAGGACGGCGTCCAGCCGGCCTTCGTCGACGAAGCTCTTCGAACTCCGGCCGTTGACCGCGTGGTTGGCGACCGTCGGCTCCTTGTGGAGGAAGAAGGGCAGTGCCATCCCCCATCCGGTCTCGGGAGCGGCGTCGGCGTACTTCCGGGCGGCCGTCGAATCACCGGCGATATGCAGGCGGCGAGCGTCTTCCGGCGCGCGCCGGACGAGCGGGACCGCGGCGAGCGCGGTGGCCGTGACCTGTCTGCGCGTGAGGGACACGATCAGTACCTTTCGAACGCGGGAGATGTGCGGGGCGGGGGAACCGCGCGGCCGGTCACGCCGGATGCGCGGTCCCCGCGACCGCGGCCGTCCGGGCTCAGTGGTTCTTCTTCCAGTCCTCCTGGGCCTTGTCGAGCTGATCGGCCAGCAGGTCCAGGAACTCCTTGGCGCTCATCCTGCCGAGCAGCACCTTCTGGAAGTTCGGCTCGTTGTCGGCCTTGGAGATGGTGTTCCAGTCGGGCAGGTAGTACGGCAGCTGCACGATCTTCGTGCCGGCCCCGTCCAGCGCCTCGGCCGCCAGCTTCGCCGGCTCGTTGGCCCGCACCCAGGCGTCCCGCGCGGCCTCCGTGTTGGCCGGCACCGACCCGGCCGACTCGTTCCACTTGCTGTTGGACTCGTGGGAGGCGGCGAACTCGATGAACTTCCAGGCGGCGGCCTTGTTCCTGCCGGACTTGAACAGGGCCAGTCCGTCGACCGGGTTGGAGACCTGCACCCGTGTCCCGTCGTCCAGGGTCGGGCTGGGAATGCCCCGGAACCTGCCCTTCAGCGCCTTCTCGTGGTCGGCGTAGGAGCCGAGGTTGTGGCTGAGCATCCCGATGGTGCCGGAGTCCCACTGGGCGACCATCTTGGTGAAGTCGTTGTTGACGTCGGCGGACGGGGTGTCCTTCTTGTACAGGCCGGTGTACCTCTCCAGCGCCGCCACGTTCTTCGGGTCGTTGACGGTGGTCTTGTCGCCGTTCCAGAAGGACGTGATCCCGCTCTGCCCGTACATCGCGTCCAGGGCCTGGGCGATGGAGCCCTCACCGCCGCGGATGGTGTACCCGAAGGCGTTCTTGTCTTTGTCGGTGAGTTTGTCGGCGGCCTTGTAGAACTTCGTCCAGGTGGTCGGCGGCTCCAGCCCGGCCGCGCGGAACAGGTCGGTTCGGTACCACAGGGTGCCGTTGTTCGCGGACGTCGGCACCGTGTACGTCCTGCCGTCCCCGCCGGCCGCCTTCACGCTCTCCAGGAACTTGGCGTTGAGCCTGCCGCCCAGCGGGCTGTCGGCGAGCCGCTGGTCCAGCGGCTCCAGCGCGCCCTGCGCGGCGACCTCGGCCAGCATCGCCGTACCGACGCCGCCGACGTCCGGCAGGCCGCCGCCCTGGATGGCGGTGTCGTACTTGGACTGCACGCTGGCCGCCGGCACACCGACGTACTTGACCTTGATGTCGGGGTACTTGTGCTCGAAGTCGGCGATGATCTGCTTCCAGATGTCGGTGCGGACACCGCCGTTGTTGTCCCAGAAGGTGATCGTGCCCGTGCCGGAGCCCTCGTTCCCCTTCCCGCCCACGCTGCCGCTGCCGTCGTCGCCGCAGGCGGTGGCGGTCAGCGCGAGGGCGGAGCCCAGGGCCACGGCCAGGGCGGCGCGCCTGTTTCTGCGGATGCTGCTCTTCATCGGTCGGCTCTCTTCTGCTGGATCGTGCGGGGACAGGGTGGTGTGGGGGTCGGTGCGAAGTCGTTTCGCGGTCGGCGGCGGGCGTACGGCGCCCGGCCGTCCGTACCGCGCAGGTGGTCGGCGACGGTGTACGACGGCGCGTCCGCGTCGCTCGGCCGCGGCCGGCCCGCGGCGCCGCCGGTCACCCGGAAGGGCCGGCCGGGGTGCCTGTCCGGGCCGGGGCGGTGGGACTTCCCCAAGGGGCCGCCGTCACCTCGCCCGCCGGGCCGAGGGCGAGCGTGGCGGGCGAGGGCGGCGCCCGGTCGGGGCAAGCGCTTGCCGGGGAAGTGCGTCATCGCGGCTCCCAACAGGGCTTCTCGGGCGGCTACAGGGGCGTGATCCGGAACCGGGTGAAGGTCGCCGAGCCCGCGTGTCCGGGTCCCTCGGGCGCGGTGGCGAACAGGCCGAGCAGGGCGCCGACCCAGCGCCAGGGCGTGGCCGCGAAGACCGGGCCGGACGAGCGGAAACCGTCCCCGACGTCGTAGGAGAACCGGCAGCGCGCGCCGGGCCCGGCCTCGATCCGCAGCCGCGCCCGGCCCCCGGGGGCGAGGCACGGCACCCCGGCGTCGCGCTCGCGCTCGGCGATGGCC
>NZ_JACBWZ010000571.1 GCF_013870595.1 Streptomyces sp. WELS2
CCCCGCCGCCCATCCGTCGGCCTGTCACTTCGCCGAGGAGCGGCCGGCCGTGTCCGCCGGGGAGAGCGGGGGCGACGGGAACGGGCCGGGGTGACATGGCGTACCCCGGCCCGTTTACGGCACCCGCACGGCCGTACGCGATTCAGCCTGCCTTGTCCGTATATCGGTGCCGCTTCCGTGAAGTTGCCTGTGTGTTAACGGAGTTCAGGGGCGCTTCCCCGGGGGCAGGGAGCGCCGCAGGAAGTCCAGCTGGAGGCGGAGCAGGTTCTCCGCGACCGTCTCCTGCGGGGTCATGTGGGTGACCCCGGACAGCGGCAGCACCTCGTGCGGCCGGCCGGCGGCCAGCAGGGCGGAGGACAGCCGCAGCGAGTGGGCGACCACCACGTTGTCGTCCGCGAGCCCGTGGATCACCATCATCGGCCGGTGCGGCCCGGCCGCATCCACCAGCCCCGCGTCGTCGATCAGCGAGTTGCGGCGGTAGACCTCCGGCTGCTCGCCCGGGTCGCCGAGGTAGCGCTCCTGGTAGTGGGTGTCGTAGAGCCTGAGGTCGGTCACGGGCGCGCCGACCACCGCCGCGTGGAAGACGTCCGGGCGGCGCAGCACCGCGAGTGCCGCCAGATAGCCGCCGAAGGACCAGCCCCGGATCGCCACCCGGTCCAGGTCCAGCGGGTACCGCTCGGCGAGCGCGTGCAGCGCGTCGACCTGGTCCTGGAGCACCACGGCCGCCACGTCGTCCCGGATCGCCTTCTCCCAGGCGGGGGAGCGGCCCGGGGTGCCCCGGCCGTCGGCGACGAGCACCGCGAAACCCTGGTCGGCGAACCACTGGGAGGTGAGGTGGGCGTTGTGCGCGGCGACCACCCGCTGGCCGTGGGGGCCGCCGTAGGGGTCCAGCAGGACCGGCAGAGGAGTGTCACCGGGGTAGTCCCGTGGCATAAGCAGGGCGCATGGAATCCGGCGTGCGCCCCCTTCGGTGAGCGTCACCCGCGGACGCAGGCCCGGATCCTCGGCGTACGACCGGATCGTGACCGCCGGCTTCCCGTCGCACAGCACCCGGGCCCGGCTGCCCGGCCGGTCCAGGGCCGCGGACACCAGGACGGTCACACCTCCGGCGCGCACCGCGGAGTGCACACCGGGCTCGTCCGACACGCGTTCCACACCCAACTCGTTCACCCTGTACACATGAACTTCGCCAATTTCCGGCGCAGGGGCCTCCGGGCCGGAAGAGGCGGAAACCAGTACGTCCGTCGAACCGACGTCCAGAACCGCACGAATGTGCAACTGTGCGCTGGTCAGCGGCCGTTCGCCGACCGTCAGCACCCGGGCACCGCCCTCGTCCGCGATGCGGACAAGCCGCCCCGAGGGGCTCCAGCAGGGCACTCCGGCGAAAAGTTCAAGCCAATCTGGGTCTTCATCGGCGTGCACCATCCGGGTGACCCCGGAGTCGGGGTCCACGGCCAGGAACAGCTGGCTGCGCTGGTCCCGCGCCTGCACCAGCAGCAGCGGCGCACCCGCCTCTGACCAGTGCACACGCGCAAGGTAGGGGTAGCGGGCCCGGTCCCAGAGCACCTCCGTGCGGCTGCCGTCCAGCCCGAGAACGAACAGTTGTACGCTCGCGTTGGGGGTGCCCGCCGCCGGGTACCGGATGTTGAGTGGCTCACGTTCCGGACGGGCCGGATCGGCGATCCACCACTGCCGCACCGGCGTGTCGTCCACGCGCGCCACCAGCAGCCGGTCCGAGGACGGAGCCCACCAGAAGCCCCGCGAACGGCTCATCTCCTCGGCCGCGACGAACTCCGCGAGCCCGTAGGAGACCTCCGCCGACTCCGGCTCGGCCAGCGCCCGGTCGCCGTCCCCCTCGGCGCCCACCACCCGCAGCGCGCCCCGCGCGACGTAGGCGACGTGCCGCCCGTCGGGGGCCGGACGGGGGTCGATCACCGGCCCCGGAACGGGGAGTTCACGTGCCGTGCCGGCGCGCAGCTCCGCTGTGAAAAGCCGCCCTGACAAGGCGAAGGACGCCAGCTCCACGGAAGTGTCGGTGGCATAACCGACGATGCCGACACCCCCCTCCCGGCTGCGCTCGCGGCGGGCCCGCTCCTCGGGCGACAGCTCTTCCGGGGAGCCCTGGAGCAGCACCCCGGGATCGGCCGCCAGGCGCTCGGTGCCGTCCGGAAGATCCAGTACCCACAGGGAGTTGACCCGGTCGGTGCCCGAGCCGGAACGCAGGAACGCGACGCGCGCGCCGTCGGGCGCCACCGTGAACGAACGCGGCGCGCCGAGCGTGAACCGCTGCGTCCGTGCGTGCCGTCGGGGGAAGGAGTCAGCCTCGGTCGTCATACCCCGACCATATTGGCCATGCGCCCCCTTGTGCGGCTGTGCGCCGAGCGATGCGCGCACACGGATAGTTATGATCACTACCGCTGTGTGGGTATGAACCTGCTGGCGTCTGCATGGAATTGCTCAACTGATCTAGAACCCGCGTCCCTGGGATCTTTGGAGGTGAGCCGCCGTGGCACTCTCGATTTCGGCGGTGGTGCTGCTGGCGATCATCGTCTTCCTGTTGATCAAGAAGTCAGGGCTGAAGGGCGGCCACGCGGTCGTCTGCATCCTGCTCGGCTTCTATCTCGCCTCCTCGACCATCGCGCCGACGATCAAACAGCTGACGACCAACGTCGCCGGCATGATCGGCAGCATCAAGTTCTGAGGGCCGGTGTCACCGGGGGCGGTGCGCGGAACCTCGTAGGGTGGTCCCATGACGGAACTGCCCGCGCGGCGTCTGCTGCTGGTGCACGCGCACCCGGACGACGAGTCGATCAACAACGGCGCGACCATGGCCAGGTACGCGGCCGAGGGTGCCCACGTGACCCTGGTCACCTGCACCCTGGGCGAGCGCGGCGAGGTCATCCCGCCGGAGCTGCGGCATCTGACGGGTCCCGCGCTGGGCGCGCACCGGCGCGGTGAGCTGGGCGCGGCCCTCGCCGCGCTCGGCGTCACCGACGGCCGGCTGCTCGGCGGCGCCGGGCGCTACGGCGACTCCGGGATGACCGGCACCGCCGACAACGACGACCCCGGCTGCTTCTGGCAGGCCGACGTGGACGAGGCCGCAGGCCACCTCGCCGAGGTGATCCTGGAGGTCCGCCCGCAGGTCCTCGTGACCTACGACGACAACGGCGGCTACGGCCACCCCGACCACGTCCAGGCCCACCGCGTCGCCATGCGCGCCGTCGACCTCGCGGCCGAACGCGGCCACCGGATCGCCAAGGTGTACTGGAACCGCGTGCCGCGCTCCGTCGCCGAGGCCGCCTTCGCCCGACTCGGGGACGAGCTGGACACCCTGCCGTTCGACAAGAGCGCGGCCGTGGACGACGTACCGGGCGTGGTCGACGACGAGCGGATCACCACCGCCGTCGACGGCACCGCGCACGCCGCCGCCAAGGCCGCCGCGATGCGCGCCCACGCCACTCAGATCGAGGTGGCCGGGCCGTACTTCGCGCTCTCCAACGCCCTCGCCCAGCCCCTGTTCACCACCGAGTACTACGAGCTGGTGCGCGGCACGGCCGAGCCCGGAGGCTGATTGTCAGTGGCAGGGGCTACCTTGCGTGTCATGCCGGACGCAGAAGACGTACGCCGAATCGCCCTGTCCCTGCCGGACACCACGGAGAAGGTGGCCTGGAGCATGCCGACGTTCCGGGTGGCCGGGAAGATGTTCGCGACCCTGCCCGAGGACGAGACGTCCATCGCCGTGCGCTGCCCCAAGGAGGAGCGCGACGAACTGGTGCGGGCCGAGCCGGACAAGTTCTGGATCGCGGGCCACGAGGCCCAGTTCGCCTGGGTGCGAGCGAGACTGGCCGCCCTGGAGGACGAGGAGGAGCTGCGGGACATCCTCGCCGACTCCTGGCGCCAGGCCGCCCCGCCCCGGCTCCTGGACGCCCACCCCGGGCTGGGGGTCCCGTCCGGGGGCTGAAAATCCCGGTGGGGGCGGCCGGTGGGGTGGCATCATCCCGCGACGGAGGCGGCACGGGGAGGCGGCGGCCCACGGGGGCGGCTCCGGCGGAGACATCGAATCCGCCGGGGATGCCGGACGCGCCGGTGACAGGGGGAGGGAAGCACTCGGATGACCGGAAGAACGGATCGCCTGGCGGGAGATCCTCAAGCGCTGGACCAAGGAGTTCGGC
>NZ_JACBWZ010000572.1 GCF_013870595.1 Streptomyces sp. WELS2
GCTTCGTCCGGGTCGCGCACGCGCGCGGACTCCAGGTGCACGTGTGGACGGTCAACGACCCGGAGCGGATGCACCGGCTGCTGGACCTCGGGGTGGATGGCATCATGACGGATCACATCGGCACCTTGCGCGAGGTCATGGAGGAGCGCGGCGTCTGGGTCTGAGCGCCCGGAACGCCTTCTTCCCGCCCTTCGCGGTGGGTCGTCGCCGGCGCTTTCCGGAAGCGATTTCGCACTCGGCGTGAAAGGGCGGTAGTGTACGCGTTTGGCCTGCCAGGCGTACCGTTACTGCGCGTCAAAGATGCCGAAACGCTGGGTGACATCTGCTAGCAGATGTGACAAACCGGGCGCCTGTGGGTAGAACAAGGGGCGGCTACGACGGCGACGCATGACCCGGAACGGGAATCTTTACCGCCGACCGGACGTTGACCGGATGACGACGACAGCGACACCTGTCCTGTGGGCGACAAGCCCGGGAGGCACGATTCATGAGTGAGCGAGCTCTTCGCGGTACACGCCTCGTGGTGACCAGCTACGAGACGGACCGCGGCATCGACCTGGCTCCGCGCCAGGCCGTGGAGTACGCATGTGAGAAGGGGCACCGCTTCGAGATGCCCTTCTCTGTGGAGGCGGAGATCCCGCCGGAGTGGGAGTGCAAGGTCTGCGGTGCCCAGGCACTCCTGGTGGACGGCGACGGCCCCGAGGAGAAGAAGGCCAAGCCCGCGCGTACCCATTGGGACATGCTGATGGAGCGGCGCACCCGCGAGGAACTCGAAGAGGTCCTCGAGGAGCGTCTGGCGGTGCTGCGTTCGGGCGCGATGAACATCGCGGTCCACCCCCGGGACAGCCGCAAGAGCGCCTAGTCCCCCGCGGGGCTCGGCCGGTACACAGCGCGACACATACGACGGCGGGCGCCGTACATGGTCTCCATGTACGGCGCCCGCCGTCGTATGCCGTACGCGGACGCCGAGCGCGTCCCGCGCGGGGGCCGCTCAGCGCGTCAGCGGCGGCCGGGGGCCCTGCGGGGTGTCGTGCGGCTCGTCGTCCCTGATCACCTCGCCCGGCACCACCTTGCCGTCGGGCCGGTGCATGCGGGCCTGCTGGAACACGTCCCCCAGGCTGCCCGGGGCGACCCTGCGCAGGCTGCGCTCCAGGGCGTTCTCGGCGAGGCGGCCGACCGCCCGCTGGACCGGCGGCAGCAGCAGGAGCAGGCCCGCCGCGTCCGAGACCAGGCCCGGGATCATCAGCAGCAGACCGCTGAGCATCATCAGGCCGTTGCCGCCGCCACGGGCCGGCGAGCCGCCCTGGCGCACGGCCTCGTTCAGGCTCGCGAAGGCGCGGCGGCCCGCCCGCTTGATGACCACGGAGCCGGCCACGAGGCCCGCGACGAGGAGCAGGAACACCGTGAGCCCGCCCGCCGCGCCCGCGACCAGGGTCAGCAGCCAGATCTCCAGCACCAGCCAGGCGGCGAGGGCCAACGGCAGATACCTGCGCAGCCGCGAGCGCCGGCGGCGGGCGGTGTACGGGGAGGTCGGAGCGCCAGTCGTCATGTTCCCAGTGTGCCTGGGCGCGGCTCAGCACCGGATAAGGGAGTGACCGGCCGCGGCCGTGACGTGGTGTGCTAGGCGCGCTTGTCCTTGCCGGTGAACCGGCCGACGCGGTCCCCGACGCCCCAGGAGGTGACCCGCCACAGCGCCTCGACCACGATGTCCCGGCTCATCTTGGAGTCGCCCAGCTGGCGCTCGACGAAGGTGATGGGGACCTCGACGACGTGATAGCCGGCCTTCACCGCGCGGCGGGCCAGGTCGACCTGGAAGCAGTAGCCCTGCGAGGCGACCTCGCCCAGCCCCAGCCCCTCCAGGGTCTCGCGGCGGAAGGCCCGGAAGCCGCCCGTCACGTCCCGGATCGGCACGTCGAGCATGAGGCGCGAGTAGGTGGAGCCGCCCCGCGAGAGGAACTCACGGGACTTGGGCCAGTTCACCACCCGGCCGCCGGGCACCCAGCGGGAGCCGAGGACCAGGTCGGCGCCCTTGAGGGCGGTGAGCAGCCGGGGCAGTTCCTCGGGCTGGTGGGAGCCGTCGGCGTCCATCTCGATCAGCACGCCGTAGTCCCGCTCCAGGCCCCAGCGGAAGCCCGCGAGGTAGGCGGCGCCGAGGCCCTCCTTGCCCTTGCGGTGCAGCACGTGGACGTGGTCGTCGGCGGCGGCGAGTTCGTCGGCGAGCTTGCCGGTGCCGTCGGGGCTGTTGTCGTCCGCGATGAGTACGTGCGCCTCGGGGACGGCGCCGCGTACCCGGCCCACGATGGTCTTGATGTTCTCCGCCTCGTTGTAGGTCGGAATGATCACCAAGGCCGTGCCGAGCGGACCGTACTGCCGTCCCTGGGCTGTGGCCGCGAGGGCCCCGTCGCCGTCGTTCACTGCTGCCCCTTCATGTCGTACGCAAGGGTCCACCATAGTGGCCGCCGCCTGGGAAGACGCGATGGCGCAGGCATCTTGTGGTGTCGTTTCCCCGGAAACGGGGTAGGAGTGATGCTTTTCGGCACCTTCCCGTCGCGCGGAGAGCGGAACGCGCCACGGCGGATGGGGGCCCGGCGCCCTTCGGGCCGACCTGGGACCCGCTGGCTGCGGATCTACCGAAAGCCGTTGTCTAGGGAGCGCCCGGGCCCCACCCGGGTCGCACCGGCCGGCCGTCCGGGGCGTTCCCTCGCCGGCGCGGGCGCTGGGCCTGGCTCCCAGTGACGGTGCCCCGGTGCGGCACACCGTCCCTGACCCAGCGGCGCTGCGACGAGCCGTGCGAACAGCCCCCGGTCGGGCGTTTCGGTGGTGGACCCGGCCGAACCTACCGGCCCCCGGCCGCCGACTGTCAACAGCCCTCTGAGCTGGGACGACGGGTCCGATGGCGCGGGCGGCGGGGAGGATGCGCAGGTGGGGCGGCGGGGCCGCGGCGGCCGGTGGCCGCCGCGCCACCCCGGGAGATCACTCGCCCGGCCGTACGAACACCGTCCGTCCCCCCACCACGGTGCGCAGGCAGACCGGCAGGTCACGGCCCGGGGTGAGGTCGGGCAGGCCGGGGGTGCCGGAGCGCGGGTCGGTGGACCAGCGGGCCACCCGGTCGTCGGGGGCCTGCACCACGAGCCGGTCGGTGCGCCAGACGGCGTAGTCGGCGGGGGCGCCGGGCACCAGCACGCCCGCGTCGTCCCGGCCCACGGCCCGCCAGCCGCCGCGGGTGTGCGCGGTGAACGCGGCCCGGACCGAGATCCGGTGCCCGGGCGTGCGGTGGAAGGCGGCGGCCCGGACCGTGCCCCACGGGTCGAGCGGGGTGACCGGGCTGTCCGAGCCGAACGCCAGCGGTACGCCGGCCCGCAGCAGCGCGGCGAACGGGTTGAGGGTGCGGGCCCTTGCGGCGCCCAGCCGCCGGGCGTACATGCCGTCCTCACCGCCCCACAGCGCGTCGAAGGCGGGCTGCACGGAGGCGATCAGGCCCAGTTCGGCGAAGCCGGCGACGGTCTCGGGGGTGAGCATCTCGGCGTGCTCGACACGGTGCCGGGCGGCGCGCACACGGGCCAGGCCCACCTTCTCGGCGGCGGCGCGCACACCCTCGACCACGGCGCTCACGGCGGCGTCGCCGATGGCGTGGAAGCCGGCCTGGAGGCCCGCCTCGGTGCAGGCCACCACGTGGGCGGCGACGGCGTCGGCGTCCAGATAGGCGGTGCCCGAGTGGCCGGCGTCGGCGTACGGCTCGTGCAGGCAGGCGGTGTGCGAGCCGAGGGCACCGTCGGCGAACAGGTCGCCTGCGGCACCGGCCGCGCCCAGCTCACGGGCCTTGCCGGTGTCCTGCTCGGCCCAGTAGCCGACCACGCGGGGGCCGGGCAGCTCGGCGGCGAGCCGCAGCAGGGCGGTGAAGTCGTCCTCGGAGGAGATCTTCGGGCCTCCGCACTCGTGCACGGTGCCGATGCCGAGCGAGGCGGCGTGCGCCAGTGCGGCGCGCTGGGCCTCCTCCCGCTGGGCGGGGGCGATGGCGCCGAGCGCGGCCTCGCGTACGACGTGATGGGCGTCCCGGGTGAGCGGGGCGTCGTCGCGGGGCACGGCGGCGGGGACCAGGTCCAGCAGGCGGACGTTGTGCAACTGGTGGTCCAGCACCTGTCGTACGGTCGCCCGCTCGATCTCCGCGTC
>NZ_JACBWZ010000573.1 GCF_013870595.1 Streptomyces sp. WELS2
GACCGGCGGGTCGGCGCCGGCGCGGCCCGTGCCCCTGCAACAGGCCCCTCTGGGGCGTCTTGTAACGAACTAGTGCCGGTTGGCGTGTGCGCCTGGATTCGGCCCGTGGTGCGCCGGTTACACTCCCCGGCTGTACCGAAGATCATGTTGACGGGGTGAATACGTCCGATGAGCGACACCAGCACGACCGAACAGCTGTCTGCCGGCTCTTCCGAGACCGCGGGCCACGGCCGGCACCGGGGCCCGGTCGCGGCCCAGGAGAGGGAGACCGCTCCGCACGGCCGGCACCGCAAGCCGGTCCAGGAAAAGGCCGAGGCGGCAGCCTGACGGCAGTGAAGAGGAGGGGGCGTCCGGCCGGGCGCCCCCTTTTTCCTTGCTCCGCGCCCGCCTTCCCGGTCCGAGTGACAACCGGCTGCTTCCCGGGAGCGGCACGCTCAGGAGTGCTCCACGACCGTGTCGGCGAGCACCGGCGCGTCGTCCCGTTCCACGGCGCCCACCCCGACCCGCACCCGTCCCGCCTCCCGCCACATCCGGATGCGCAGCGTCTCGCCCGGGAACACGACTCCGGTGAACCGGGCGCGGTAACCGCGCACGCGGGCCACGTCCCCGTCGAGCAGCGTGTCCACGACCGCCTTGAGCGTCATGCCGTAGGTGCACAGCCCGTGCAGGATGGGCCGGTCGAACCCGGCGCGCCGGGCGAAGTCGGGGTCGGCGTGCAACGGGTTCCAGTCGCCGCTGAGGCGGTAGAGCAGGGCCTGGTCCTCGCGGATGGGGCGCTCGATGGTCCGGTCGGGTTCACCGGCCGGTGGGCCGAGCCGGCCGGAGGGACCGCGGTCGCCGCCCCAGCCGCCCTCGCCCCGGACGAAGATCCGCGCGTCGCTGGTCCACAGCGGGCCGCCGGCGTCGGCGACCTCGGTGCGCATGACCAGGACGGCGGCCGTGCCCTTGTCGTGCACGGCGGTGATCCGGTCGGTGGCGGTGGCCGTGCCCCGCACCGGGACGGGGCGGTGGAACTCGATGCTCTGCCCCCCGTGCAGGACGCGCGCCAGGTCGACGTCGATCCCCGGCATGGACAGCCCGCCGATCACACCGGGCGAGCCGTTGCCCGCGACGGTGGCGAAGCTCGGCAGGACGTGCAGCCGGGACTCCAGGGTGTAGCGCAGCTCGCCGGGGTCGGTGGCGGGACGCCCGGCGCCGATGCCGAGGTGGTAGAGCTGTACGTCCTTGTGGTCCCAGGCGATCTCGCCGGTCCGGGGTTCGGCCGCGAGGGCCTGCGCTGCGTCGATGGGCATGGGGCTCCTGAAACGCGTTCCAGTCCGGCGCCCTCTGTATAGCCGAGCGCTCGGCAGTTGTGAAGGCTCCTGACGACTCGTCAGGCAGGGCCGATGGACCGTGACATTTGTACTGCTCGTTTCCGTATCCCCGTCTCTGTCGAACGCGGCGTCCGGTTCCTTACGTTTGCTACGTACGCTGTGCGTCCTGACGCCGTAGGGCGAGGACCATTCGACCGGGGGGGGACACGGAGATGACGGGGTGGCGCGGACCACTCGACCGGGGGGCGGCCCGGCAGCGGGCGAGGGAGCGGTGGCGGGAGCGGCGCGAGTGCGTCCGGACCGCGCGACGGGCCCGGCGGGAGGGCGGGAAGTCCGGCGCCGGCCATCCGGGCCCGCCGCCCACCGGTTTCACCCTGCTGCCCTGGCTGCTGCTGGGCATGGGCGCCTTCTCCAATGTGATCCAGGGCGACACGCCGAACCCCTGGATCGGCGCCCTGGGCCTGCTGGCCTTCAACTCCCTCTACGTCCATGTCACCTTCCGTGCGTTCGACCGGGCCAAGCGCGAGTCGGTGTCCACCCGGGTGGCCCTGGGACTGCTCGGCCTGGTCACCACGGGACTCGCCCTCGGCTACGGCGGAAACTGGCTGATGTTCTTCCCGCTGCTGGGCCTGGCCACCGGCGCCACCCTGCGCGGGCCGTGGCTGGGCCGGGCCGGGCTGCTGCTCACGCTGTACGCGGGGGCGATCTCCTGGCTGCGGGCCGGCTGGGACGAAGGGACGAGCATCGCCTACGCCACGTTCCTGTCCAGCATGGTGACCGCCGCGATCCTCGGCCTGTCCGAGGCGGTACGGGAACTGCGGGCCGCGCGCGAGGAACTGGCGCGGCGCGCGGTGGAGAAGGAGCGGCTGCGCTTCTCCCGTGATCTGCACGATCTGCTGGGGCACACCCTTTCCGTGGTCGTGGTGAAGTCGGAGGCGGCCCGCCGGCTGGCCTCCCGCGACCTGGACGCGGCGCTGACACAGATCGCGGACATCGAGACGGTGGGGCGGCAGGCGCTCACCGAGATCCGGGAGGCGGTGACCGGCTACCGCGAGGGCAGCCTGGCCACCGAGCTGACCCGGGCCCGGTCGGCGCTGTCCGCGGCGAGCGTGCGGCCGGTGGTCCGCCAGTCCGGCACACCGCTCGACCCGGAGACCGAGGCACTGCTCGGCTGGGTGGTGCGCGAGGCGGTCACCAACGTCGTCCGCCACAGCGACGCCACCCGCTGCGAGATCACCGTGGAGTCGGCCGCCGAGCGGGTACGGCTGACAGTGACGGACAACGGCACGGGTGCCTCCGACGGCAGGGACGGGGACGCCTGCGGCGATGAAGGCACTGTCATCGGTGGTACCGGGCTGAAGGGGCTGACCGAGCGCCTCGCGGCGGCGGGCGGATCCCTGACGGCCGGTGCCTCGCCCCACGGCGGCTTCACGGTCACGGCCGTGCTTCCCGTGAGCGCCGACGAGCTGACGCCGGCGGGGTGACACCGTGATCCACCCGTCGGGGCCGGCGAGTCGCCCCGGGCCGAAGCGGGGCAGTCCGCGTCCCCGCCCACACCCGCCGTACGCTGGCCCCATGAGTAACGCGCCCGGGAAGCAGCGGCCGGCCGCCCCCATCCGGGTGTTGCTCGCCGAGGATCAGGGGATGATGCGCGGCGCGCTCGCCCTGTTGCTCGGGATGGAGGAGGACATCGAGGTCGTGGCCCAGCTGGGCTCGGGGGACGGGATCGTGGACGCCGTGCTCGCGCGGAGCGCGGACGTGGCTCTGCTGGACATCGAGCTGCCCGGGACGAGCGGGCTGGACGCGGCGGCCGAGCTGCGGACGCGGGCGCCCGGATGCCGGGTGCTCATCCTGACCACCTTCGGCCGGCCCGGGTATCTGCGCCGGGCCATGGAGGCCGGTGCGGCCGGCTTCCTCGTCAAGGACGGGCCGGTGGAGGAACTGGCCGCGGCGATCCGGCGGGTGCTCGCCGGAGAGACCGTGGTCGATCCCGCGCTGGCCGCCGCCGCGCTCAGCGCCGGGCCCAATCCGCTGACCCCTCGTGAGTGCGAGGTGCTGAAGGCTTCCGTGGACGGGGCGACCGTCGCCGATATCGCCTCCCGGCTGAAGCTCTCCGAGTCCACCATCCGCAACTACCTCTCCTCCGCGATCGGCAAGACCGGCACCCGCAACCGGACCGAGGCGGTGCGCGAGGCCCGGCAGCAGGGGTGGCTGTGAGACCGTGAGCACGGCTCCCGCCGTACCCGCGGTATCCGCGCCCCCTGCCGTATCGGCGTCCGCTACCGGAGCACCTCCGCTACTGGATCACCTCCGCCGCCTTGATGCTCTCCCCCTCCGGGGCCAGGCACAGGAACCACCGGTCCGGGCTACCGGCGGCCTCCATCGGCAGGTCCACGGTGCTCTCGTCCTTCTTCCACGTGCACTTGACCTGCTGTGCGGTGTGGGCGGTCCGGCCCACCGCGAGCCGGTCGGAGCCCGTGGCGCCCTCCTTCGCCAGCGGCAGCGCGCCGAACGAGACGTTCCGGCCCGTCATGCGGTCCCACTTCTCGACGTTGTCGAAGAGGATCACTCTGGGCCGGTGGTCGTCACCCAGGTAGAGGCTCACGTAGTACGACGTGCGGTTGACGAGGCCGTCGGGTCCGGGCGGCAGCACCGTCTTGGTGAACCCGGACTTCCGCATGGCCTTCAGCTGTCCGGCCGCCTCCGCCCGGTCGCGTGGCGCTCCCCATACGGTCAGCTCCACCCGCCAATCCCTGCCCCGGTCCGTCCCCATCCCCAACGGGGTGCGCTGCGGCCGGTACACATGGCGCGCCTCCGGTGTGGACGGTGCGGCGGCCACGCCCGTCCGCCGTTC
>NZ_JACBWZ010000574.1 GCF_013870595.1 Streptomyces sp. WELS2
CCTGTGCATCAATTCTGCCGGATCCCACTGACAACCGGGCGGCACCGGGGAGACAGCACAGGCGGGGTCGGCGTGGTGCAGCCGGTGGCCGCCGCAGTGTCCGTCGCCGCCCGGGCAGTCGCCGGCGGCGACGAGAGCGGCCGTCATGTGCGTGGCGTGGGCGCGTTCGGCGTGTTCCGGGTGTCCCGCACCGCCGCCGGGCGCGAGGGCGTGCATGCCGAGCAGCCCGATCAGCACCGCCAGCACGGACAGCGCGCGGTGCCGCCTGAGCGGTCGCCGCGAATGCTGTCCGGTGGTGCGCATGAGGTCATCGTACGGGGGCGTGCGACGGCACACGGGCAAGACCCTCCGGCACACCCGCGCGCCCCCGGTTCGGCGCGGCGGTGCGCGGGCAACCGGGCGGTGTACGACGCGTGGCGCGGTACTGGCCGCGGGGAAGCGGGCGGCGGATGATGACAAGGGGCACCCGGGCCGGCGGTCCGGCCTGACGGAGCGAGGCGAGCCGTGTTCTATTACCTCCTCAAGTACGTGCTGCTGGGCCCGCTGCTCAGGCTGGTCTTCCGGCCCCGGATCGAGGGGCTGGAGCGGGTGCCCGCGTCGGGGCCGGCGATCATCGCGGGCAATCACCTGTCGTTCTCCGACCACTTTCTGATGCCGGCGGTGCTCAAGCGCCGTATCACCTTCCTCGCCAAGGCCGAGTACTTCACCGGTCCGGGGCTGAAGGGCCGGCTCACCGCGTCCTTCTTCCGCGGCGCCGGGCAGATCCCGGTGGACCGCTCCGGGAAGGAGGCGGGGCAGGCGGCGATCCGCGAGGGCCTCGGGGTGCTGCGCCGGGGCGAGTTGCTCGGCATCTATCCGGAGGGCACGCGGTCGCACGACGGCAGGCTGTACAAGGGCAAGGTCGGGGTCGCCGTGCTGGCGCTGACGGCGGGGGTGCCGGTGGTGCCCTGCGCGATGATCGGCACGTTCGAGGCCCAGCCGCCCGGCCGGGTCGTCCCGAGGATCCGCCCGGTGACCATCCGTTTCGGCGAGCCGCTGGACTTCTCCCGCTACGCGGGCATGGAGCGGGAGAAGGCGGTGCTGCGGGCGGTCACCGACGAGATCGTCCACGCGATCCTGACCCTGTCCGGGCAGGAGTACGTCGACGAGTACGCGGCCGTCGTCAAGGAGCGGCAGGCGGGCAAGGAGCGCGGCCCGCGCCGGGCACCGCTCGGCTGACCTCTGCCGTCGGCAGAAGATCCGCACCGGCGGCGGTGGGGGTGCCTAGGCTCGGCCCATGAGGAAAGCGGTGGTGATCGGGGCGGCCGGGCAGATCGGCCGTCCGGTGGTGGACGCGCTGGCCCGGGACGGCTGGGCGGTGACGGCGGTCTCGCGCGGCGGGGGCCGGGACGCGGGCTGGGACGAGGGGGTGCGCACGGCCCGGCTGGACCGCGCCGACGACGACGCCCTGGCCGCGCTGGTGGGCGACGGCTGTGAGCTGCTGGTCGACGTGGTCGCCTATGACGCCGGGCACGCCCGGCAGCTGACGTCGCTCGCGGACCGGATCGGCTCGGCGGTGGTGATCTCCAGTGTGTCCGTGTACGAGGACGGCGCCGGGCGGGGCTTCGACACCCAGGGCGAGCCGGACGGCTTCCCGGTCTACCCGGTGCCCGTCCCCGAGACCCAGCCGACGGTCGCGCCGGGCGAGGCCACCTACAGCACCCGCAAGGCCGCGCTGGAGGCGGAACCGCCGGCCGCCGGTGAGTCGTTCCCGGTCACGGTGTTGCGGGCGGGCGCGGTGCACGGGCCGTACAGTCCGCTGCCGCGCGAGCTGTACTTCGTCAAGCGGAACCTGGACGGCCGGAAGCGGCGGGTGCTGGCGTACCGGGGCGAGAGCCGGTTCCATCCGTCGAGCACCCGGACGATCGCCGAGCTGGTGCGGCTGGCGGCGGCCCGGCCGGGTTCGCGGGTGCTCAACGCCTGCGACGCGAAGGCGCCGACGGCCGCCGAGATCGGCGCGGCCGTGGACGCCGTGATGGGGGGCGAGACCCGGACGGTGTGTCTGGACGGTCCGCCGGAGGGCTCGGTGGGCCGCACGCCCTGGTCGGTGCCGCTGCCGGTGGTGTTCGACATGTCCGCGGCCCGGCGGGAGCCGGGCTACCGGCCGGTGCCGTACGCGGACAGTCTGCCCGAGACGGTGGAGTGGCTTGCCGCCGGTGTGCGCGGGCGGGACTGGCGGGAGGCGTTCCCGCTGCTCGCGCGGGTCTACCCGGACCTGTTCGACTACGCGGCGGAGGACGCCTGGCACGCGGCATAGCCGAGGGGCGGCCGGAAGGTCCGGCCGCCCCCTGGCAGGTGTGGTGGTGCGGTTACGGCTTGGGCGTGGCGTGCGGGGCGCAGGTCACGTCCTTGCCGTCCAGCGCGCCCTTGAGCAGGTAGGCGTCGACGCGCTGGTTGACGCACGGGTTGACCAGACCGGTCACGCCGTGGGAGCCCGCGTTCTTCTCGGTGATCAGACGGGAGCCCTGGAAGCGCTTGTGCAGCTCGACCGCACCGCCGTACGGGGTGGCGGCGTCCCGGGTGGACTGCACGATGAGCACCTTCGGCAGGCCCTTGTGGGTCTTAACCTCGACGGGGGTGCCCTGCTTGGCCGGCCAGGTGGCGCACGGCAGGTTCATCCAGGCGTTGGACCAGGTCAGGAAGGGGTAGTCCTTGTTGAGCCGGGTGTTGTCCCGGTTCCACTTCTGCCAGCTGGTGGGCCACTTGGCGTCGGCGCACTCGACGGCCGTGTAGACGGCGTTGGAGTTCTCCGAGGCGATGTTGCCCGCGGTGTCCGACAGGTCGGGGGCGGCGGCGTCGACCAGTGCCTGGGTGTCACCGGCGACGTACTTGCTGAAGACCGTGGCGACCGGCACCCAGGAGGAGTCGTAGTACGGCGCGCTCTGGAAGAAGGAGATCAGCTCGGCCGGGCCGACGACGCCGCCGATCGGGTGCTTCTTGGCGGTGGCGCGCAGCTGGAGCCACTTGGCCTGGACGGCGGCGCGGGTGGTGCCGAGGTGGAAGGCGGCGTCGTTGGCGGCGACCCAGTCCTGCCAGTCCTTCCAGCGGCCCTCGAAGGCGATGTCCTGGTCCAGGTTGGCCTGGTACCAGATCTTCTCGCGGGAGGGGTCGACCACGCTGTCCACGACCATGCGGCGCAGGTGGCCCGGGAAGAGGGTGCCGTAGACGGCGCCGAGGTAGGTGCCGTAGGAGACACCGAGGTAGTTGAGCTTCTTCTCGCCCAGCGCGGCGCGGATGACGTCCAGGTCGCGGGCGGTGTTGGGGGTGGTCATGTGCGGCAGCATCACGCCGCTGCGCTTCGCGCAGCCCTCGGCGTACGCGCGGGCGAGCTTGCGCTGCGCGGTCTTGTCGGCCTCGCTGTCCGGCACCGGGTCCATCTTGGGCGCCTTGGCGTACTCCTGCGGGTCGACGCAGGAGATGGGCGTGGAGTGGCCGACGCCGCGCGGGTCGAAGCCCACGAAGTCGTAGGCCTTGGCGACGTTCGCCCAGATGGCGTTGTGGGTGGTGATCCGGCGCGGGAAGCGCAGGCCGGAGCCGCCGGGTCCGCCGGGGTTGTAGACGAGCGCGCCCTGGCGCTCCTTCTTGGTGCCGGTGTTGCCGATGCGGTCCACGGCGAGCTTGATCTGCTTGCCGTACGGGTGGGCGTAGTCCAGCGGCACGCTGACCCAGCCGCACTGGATGGGCTTCTCCAGCCCCCAGTCGGCCGGGCAGTCCTGCCACTTGACGCCCGCCTTCGCGGCCCTGGCGGCGGCAATCTCGGCGCCCTTGGCCTCCCGGTCCTGTGCGGGCCGGGAGGCGGCCCCGGCCACGGGCGCCGACACGGCGCCGGCGATCAGGGTGGCGGTGACGAGTACTCCGGCGGAACCTAGCGCCAGCAGGCGGCTCTTCGGTCTGTCTTCCCTCACGTGGGCCCCTCCCCCTACCTCGATGCGAGTGGTCAGACGGGGATCCTCTCGGCTGTGGGGGCGCCGGGGACAGGGTTTGCCGGTCATCTTTACCAATCCGATAACCGGATGATCATGTCCTGTTGAGCGACGCGTCGAGCGCCGCTCAGCCGAAGGTGCTCAGCACCTGGTCCAGGGTGCGGCGCAGGCTCAGCGCGTCCGGGGCGACCGCGCTGACGAGC
>NZ_JACBWZ010000575.1 GCF_013870595.1 Streptomyces sp. WELS2
GAAGGCAGTGCGAGAGCGGGATGGCAACGGCGCGCTGCGGGGCCGGCCGATCACATGCCACCCGGGCGCACCGTACGAGGCACACCCGGGCGGCATCCGGCCGTGACGGCCTGGGGGGAGGCCCGGACCGTCGCCCCCGGAGCGGGGCGGTCAGTCCCAGAGCGGGTAGGTCACGACCTGCTCGTAGCCCTCCGGGCGGTCGCCCGGGTAGGTGAGGCTGATCCGGGTGTAGCGCTTCTCGCCCGGGTGCTCCTTCCAGGGCTTCGCGCCGTCGAGCCGCACGGTCACCGGGTAGGAGCGGAAGGTGCCGGCCGCGCAGTACGGCTTGCAGTCGTTGACGAGGTTCACGCCCACGGCGGTCGCCTCGCCCGGGCTCCACTCGGACCAGCGCAGCCCGGTGAGACGGCTGTTTCCGTCGCCGCAGGCCAGGATGAAGTCGATGGGGCGTACGGTGCGCTGCCACAGGCAGTCGACCAGGACGGGCCGGTCCGCCCGGGAGTGGTGTGGCGCCGCGGAGTCCGGCGGACTGGCCGAGGCCGTCGTCATGGCCGCTGTCAGCAGGGCTCCCGCCGCCAGGGTGACCGTCGTTCCCACCACTGATGCGCGCATCGCCGCTCCCGCCCGTCGTGCTTGGTCCGAACGCGTGCCCCCGACGCTACGACCGTCCCGCCGTTCGCACCAGTCGCGCAGGTCGGGCCGTATGCCGTGAGTGCCCGGAAGTGTCCGGGAGGGCGGAATCCCGTCAGCGGGCCCCGCCCTCCCGGGCTGTCGTGGTCACATCACCGCGCGTCCGCCAGGCGCAGGGAGAAGCCGCGGTCGAGGGGCAGGCGGGCCGTGGTGACGGTCGTGACATGGGTGGCGGGGTCGTAGGACCAGGCGGAGCGCGGCAGCCGGCGGCCGTCCAGCAGGACCCGCGCGGGCGCGCCGCCGCCGTGCACCGTGAACCGGTACGCCCGGGCGTCCACCTTGCCCGCGTAGGCGCCCCGGCTCGCGCTGACGCGCACGGTCGTGCCCCGGTGGTCGGCGCGCATCGACACCTGCTGCGTGGCCGCGGCGCCCCGGGCGAAGTCCCGGGTCACGCCGTCGTCCTCGTACAGCGTGTAGTGGCTGGTGCCGTGCGCGGCCGGGTACAGGTCCCAGTCCAGCTCGTGCCGGTCGCGGGTCTGCCAACTGGTCGTCCCCTTCGGCCACATGGGGACGATCGCGCCCTCGCGCACGAACAGCGGCAGGGTGTCCAGCGGGGCGTGGTAGCCGTCGAGCGTGGTCGGACCCCGGTAGGTGCGCCCGGTCCGGTAGTCGGTCCAGGTGCCCTTCGGCAGATAGATGCCGTCACGGGTGTCGGAGTCCTCGTAGACGGGCGCGACCAGGAAGTCGGGGCCGGACAGGAACTCGTACTCGGCCTTCTCTCCCAGGGTGGCCGGGTCGTCGGGGTACTCCAGCCACAGCGGGCGCACCGCCCCCACGCCGGTCTTCGCCGCCTCGGCGGACAGCGTGTACATGTACGGCAGCAGCCGCTCCTTCAGCTGGAGAGAGGCGCGGTTGACGGAGGTGTACGGCTCGCCGTCCCGCCACGGCTGCTGGTCGGCGGGCTTGCCGGTGGTGAGGTCGCTCGCCCAGCCGTCCATCGTCATGATGGCCGGCAGGAACGCCTTCCACTGCAGGTCGCGGGTGTACATCTCGGCGTCGTGGCGGTAGATGCTGCCGACGTCACCGGTGTTGTAGGCGATGCCGGACATCGTCGCGCCGGCGTACGTCGGGATCTGCCAGCGGATGTAGTCCCAGGACAGCTTCTGGTCGCCGCTCCACAGCACCCCGCACCGCTGGGCGCCGGCCCAGGACACCGGCAGCCAGACGAAGCCGCGGGCGTCGCTGTTGTCCTCGATCCCCTTCTTGGCGGCGTCACAGGCGTCCAGCGCGAACTTGTAGCCGTTGCCGACCCAGGCCACGTCCAGCTTGGCCACCCGCTGGCCCGCCTTCACCTGTTCGGCGAGCTTGTCGATGCCGTTCTCGGTCCACAGGCCGAGCCGGGCGTGGTGGTCCGCGAGGCCCTCGGCGGTCTGCTCCAGGTTCTCGTACCCGCAGCCGTACCCGTCGTTGACCAGCATCCAGCCGAGCGGCATCCGGTGCTCGGTGTAGCCGTCGGCGATCTTCAGCGCGTCCAGGGTGTGCCGCTCGCCCCGGTTGGCGTTGTGCAGGTAGCAGTCGGAGTCGCCCGGTTCCAGGCCGTACACCGGCGGCATGAAGGGACGGCCCACCAACGCCGTGTACTCGCCGATGACTTGCTTGGCGTCGTCGAGGAAGTAGTAGGCGTCGAACCGCCGTTCCTGCTGACCGGTCGTCACCGGCGAGCCGAAGGTGTACACGCCCGGTGCGAAGGTGTTGCGGAAGACGCCGTAGCCGGCGCTGGAGAGGTAGAACGGCTGGGAGTTGTTGTAGCCGCCCTCGTTCCAGTCGAAGCTGTTGGCCACGTACATCGTCCGGCCGCGGTGCGAGAAGCCGCCGTTCTGCTCGCCGCCGCCGAAGAACTGCTCGTCCGCGCCGCGCGCGAGGCTCTGCCGCATCCCGCCGGTCGACCAGCGCAGCGGCTTGTCCTCCTGCCAGATCCGGGTGCGGTCGTCGGGCCGGTACAGCCCGAACCGCAGCGGCTTCTTGTACACCCGCAGCACGGCCTCGGGGGAGCGGATGCCGTAGTAGTCGCCGGCGTCGAAGGACGAGGTGCCGCGCTGGAGGGCGGGCCGTTCCCGCACGATGGCGGTGCCGGCCGGATCGCTCAGCGCGCCGGACGGGTCGGCCTGGAGCCGTAGCCGGCCGTTCTTCAGGAAGTCGGCGCGCGCCGTCAGCCGGCCGGCCGTGATGGTGTAGCTGCCGTCGCCGCCGGAGAAGGACGTGAGGTCGCCGGCGTCCGTGGTCGCGGGCAGATAGGCGGTGCCGGTGAAGGAGTCGCCGTGCACGTCGTACGGCACCACGAGCACGTGGTACGTCCCCGACGCGCGCGGGATCACCGTGGCCTCGGGGTCGGCGGTGCCCGCGCTCGAGGCCACCTGCTTGCCCCGGTCGTCGTAGACGTACAGGTCGAAGTCGTCCGAGGGGCGCTCCCAGGTGATGGACAGCGGGACGCCGCCCTCGGGGTTGTCGTTCCAGTAGCCGTCCGGCACCGACACGGTGAGGTCGAAGCGGTGGCAGACCGCGCCGTCGGGGTCGGCGGCCTCGGCGGGGCACTTCTCGGGGCCGCCCCCGGTGCCCTTGGCGTAGACCGGGCTGCGCCAGCCGACGCTGCCGTGGGCGGGGTCCAGTACGGCGCCCGAGGCGGTGGGGGCGGCCTCGGCGGGTGCCGGACCGGACAGCACGGTCGCGGCCAGGGCGGTCGCCAGCCCCAGCGGAACCCAGGCCGGCCATGGCACACGATGTCGGAGTCTTCGCACGGCGGAGCAGCTCCCCTCGCACCTTCGCGGATTGACTGTCCTGGCTGACATTGCTCGCAAGCGCTTGAAACAGGCGCTATTCGAGCAACTTCACGCACGAAGCCTCGGGGTAGATGCAGGTACATGTCAATACCGGGGTGGAAGCCGAGCCCTGGGGCGCCGTAGCGGACCGCCGTCTGCTGCATTGGCGGGACCCGGATCACCGGGTCGGGGGAGTGGGCCCGCGGCCGACGGGCCGGACTCCCGGGCCGGTGTGACGATCACAGCAAGGTGACACAGCGATTCCGGCCGTCACCGCGGCCGGTGGGAGGACCACACGATGAACTCCGCTCTCAAGCGTCTGCTCGGCGTCGGCGCGGCCGTGGCCACGGGCGCCACCGCCCTGCTCGGCACCGGCGCCGGCACCGCCGAGGCCGCCGGCCGTGCCCACTGCGACCGCGCCGAACGGCCCATATGGAGTGAAGGACCCAGCCGTAACGTGACCGCCCGCCACTGCGACCTGCCGGACCAGGACCAGGACCAGGACCACCGCTGGTACACCGTCGAGTTCGACACCCTCGTACAGCCCCACCACGAGAACGACTACGTGGACGGAGGCGTCGAGCGGACCGCCACCAGGAACTGCGCGACATGGGACGGCAGCGGCACCGCGACGACGGCCACCGGTCCCGCCCAGGCCGTCGCCAGCACCGCGCCGAACACCGCCCACGGGGCCCGTCTGCGCCACAGCAGCGGCAG
>NZ_JACBWZ010000576.1 GCF_013870595.1 Streptomyces sp. WELS2
AAGCGCTGCTCGGCCACCGCCACAAGCTGGTCCAGGGTCTGCCGGATCTGCTGCTCGCCGGCCGCGCCCTGGAACAGCGGGAGCGCCTGGCCCGCGACGACGGCGAAGACGGCCGGGATGCCCTGGATCCCGAACTGCTGCATCAGCATCTGGTTGGCGTCGACGTCGATCTTGGCGAGGAGGAAGCGCCCGTTGTACTCGACGGCCAGCCGCTCCAGGACCGGGCTCAGCTGCTTGCAGGGCTGACACCACTCGGCCCAGAAGTCGATGACGACGGGGACTTCGGCGGAGCGCTGCAGGACGTCCCGCTCGAATCCTGCCTCATCGACGTCGATGACGAGATCGGCCGGGGAGACGGCCCCCGTCCCGCCCTGCCGGGCGGCTTCGGCGCGCGCCTGCTCGGCCTTGGCCTTGGCCTCCTGGGCCGCCTTCACCGCGGCGAGGTCGACGACACCGCTCATGGACATGTTCCGTGGCTGCATGCGTCTATCCTCCCCCGAGCCGGCGCCTGAACGAAAAAGCATTGTGTGGCGCCGGGTCCCCACCCGCGCCTCGTGGCCATCGCCCGTGTACGTCCCTCACGAGCTTTCGCTACGAGTCGTAGCGTAATGCCAGGAGGGCCTCGCGCGACACCGCACCCCGGTGATCTCCCTCACGGCAGCCCGCGACCCGCCGGTTATGGTCGAGGAATGCAGAGCCGCACCCCCGCCAGCCGTACCGGACGCCCGCGCAGCGCCGCCGCGGACACCGCGATCCTGGCCGCGACCCGGGAGGCTCTGGTCGAGCTCGGCTGGTCCAAGCTCACCCTCTCGGACGTCGCCACGCGCGCCGGGGTTGCCAAGACCACCCTGTACCGCCGCTGGGCCGGCAAGAACGAACTGGTCGTGGACGCCGTCGCGGAACTCTTCGACGAACTGGAGCTCCCCGACCTCGGCAGCCTCGCCGCCGACGTCGAGGGCGTCGTCCTGCAGTTCGCGGCCATCCTCGCCCGCCCGGAGGCCCGCAGCGGGCTGATGGCGGTGGTCGCCGAGTCCACCCGCGACGACGCGCTGCGCGAACGCATCCGCGCCTCGATCGTGGACCGGCAGATGCGCCTGGTCCTCGAGGGCCGCGCCCGCGCCCAGCACCGCGGCGAGCTCCCCCCGGAGCCGGACCCCGAGCAGGCCGCCCGCACGGTCGACCTCATCTTCGACATGGTCGCGGGCGCGGTGGTCCACCGCACCCTGGTCAGCGGCAAGCCGGCCGACGAGGAGTGGGTCCACAGCTTCATCCGGATCCTCCTGCTGGGCCTCGTGGGAGCGGCCCGCACGGACGCGCCGCCCGCCGGGGCGGTCCCCGGCGGACGGCGCGTCGACGGTGCCGGTCAGAAGCCGGCCGGCTCGGTGTAGACCCCCCACTCGTCCCGCAGCACCCCGCAGATCTCGCCCAGGGTGGCCTCGGCGCGTACGGCGTCCAGCATCGGCTCGATCATGTTGGCCCCGGAGCGGGCCGCCGCCAGCATGCCGTCGAGCGCGGCGCGCACGGCCGCCTCGTCGCGCGCGGCCCGGCGCTCGGCCAGGACGCGGACCTGCTCCCGCTCCACCTCGTGGCTGACCCGCAGGATCTCCAGGTCCCCGGTCACCGACCCGGTGTGGACGTTGACGCCCACCACCTTCTTGTCGCCCTTCTCCAGCGCCTGCTGGTAGCGGAAGGCGGACTCGGCTATCTCGCCGGTGAACCAGCCGTCCTCTATCCCGCGCAGGATCCCGGAGGTGATGGGCCCGATCGGGTGACGCCCGTCCGGGTGAGCCCTCAGGCCCCGCTCCTTGATCTGCTCGAATATCTTCTCCGCGTCCGCCTCGATCCGGTCCGTCAGCTGCTCGACGTACCAGGAGCCGCCCAGCGGGTCGGCCACATTGGCGACCCCGGTCTCCTCCATCAGCACCTGCTGGGTGCGCAGCGCGATCTCCGCGGCCTGCTCGCTGGGCAGCGCGAGGGTCTCGTCCAGGGCGTTGGTGTGCAGCGAGTTCGTCCCGCCGAGCACGGCGGCCAGCGCCTCCACGGCCGTACGCACCACGTTGTTGTACGGCTGCTGCGCGGTCAGCGACACACCGGCGGTCTGGGTGTGGAAGCGGAGCCACTGCGCCTTGTCGCTCTTCGCCCCGTACACGTCCCGCATCCACCGGGCCCAGATGCGCCGGGCCGCGCGGAACTTGGCGATCTCCTCGAAGAAGTCCACGTGCGCGTCGAAGAAGAAGGACAGACCCGGCGCGAAGACGTCCACGTCCAGGCCGCGGCTGAGCCCCAGCTCGACGTACCCGAACCCGTCGGCCAGGGTGTACGCCAGCTCCTGCGCGGCCGTGGCCCCGGCCTCCCGGATGTGGTACCCGGAGACCGACAGCGGTTTGTACGCGGGGATGCCCGCCGCGCAGTACTCCATCAGGTCGCCGATCAGCCGCAGATGGGGCTCCGGCTGGAAGAGCCACTCCTTCTGCGCGATGTACTCCTTGAAGATGTCCGTCTGCAGGGTCCCGTTGAGCACCCGCGGATCGACGCCCTGCCGCTCGGCGGCGACCAGGTACATGCAGAAGACGGGCACGGCCGGACCGCTGATGGTCATGGAGGTCGTCACATCCCCCAGCGGGATGTCCTTGAACAGCACCTCCATGTCGGCGGCCGAGTCGATGGCGACCCCGCAGTGCCCGACCTCGCCGAGCGAGCGCGGGTCGTCGGAGTCGCGCCCCATGAGCGTCGGCATGTCGAAGGCGACGGACAGCCCTCCGCCGCCCGCCGCGAGGATCATCTTGTACCGCTCGTTGGTCTGCTCGGCATTGCCGAAGCCGGCGAACTGGCGGATCGTCCAGGTGCGTCCCCGGTAGCCGGTCGGATGGAGCCCGCGCGTGAAGGGGTACTCCCCGGGCCAGCCGATCCGCTCGAATCCCTCGTACGTGTCACCCGGCCGGGGCCCGTACACCGGTTCCACGGGGTCACCGGAGAGTGTGGTGAAGTCGGCGTCCCGCTTGCGCGCGGCGTCGTAACGGGCCTGCCAGCGGCGGCGGCCCTCCTCGATGGCGTGAGCGTCCATACCCCCGAATTTACTTGGACGTCCTAGTAAATGTCGATGGCAGACCGCCGCACGGCATCCGTACGGCGGTGTCGCTACGCCTCGGCGACGGCCGGGGTCCGCCCGGCGACCTTGGCCTCGAGCTCACGGCTGATCTTGCGCTCGACGAAGAACGCGGCCGTGGGAATCGTGCCCGCGAGCAGCACCCACAGCTGCTTGCCGACCGGCCACTTCGCCTTGGAGCCCAGGTCGAAGGCGAAGACCAGGTAGACGACGTACAGCCAGCCGTGGGCGATGGCGACGACCCGCGTGAAGTCGGCGGCGCCGTTCATGTCCAGCCCGTACTTCGCGATCATGCTCAGGCACAGCAGCACCAGCAGGACACCCGTGGTGTAGGCCAGGACGCGGTAGCGGGTCAGCACGCTTTTTTTCATGGAGTCGAGCGTAACCACCCGATCCGGGAGATCTTGTCCCGGGTCACTCCTCCGTGAAGTCGTGTGCCGCGATCCGCAGGGGGCGGAACATCGCGAAGATCTCCCGGCACTCCTCCGCGTCGTACACACCGAGCCCGAAGTCCATGGCCATCAGATCGCGGGTGGCCGCGTCGACCACCTCGCGGCCCTTGTCGGTGATGACGGCGAGGGTGCCCCGGCCGTCGTTGGGGTTGGGACGCTTGGCCACCAGCCCGGATTTCACCAGCCGGTCCACGGTGTTCGTCACGGACGTGGGATGCACCATCAGCCGCTCACCGATCTTGGACATCGGCAGCTCACCGGCCTTGGAGAAGGTGAGCAGGACGAGAGCCTCGTAGCGGGCGAACGTCAGCCCGTACGGCTTGACCACCGCGTCGACCTCCGCGAGCAGGATCTGCTGGGCCCGCATGATGGAGGTGATCGCGGCCATGGAGGGCACGTTTCCCCATCGCTGCTTCCACAGCTCGTCGGCGCGGGCGATGGGGTCGAACGGAAGGCTGAGAGGCTTGGGCACGTCATCAGACCCTACCGGCCGGTCATATGCCGGTCAGCCCTGTCTCGGCTTTCGGTCACCGGCCGTTCCCGCCCGTGCGCGCGGGGCGAGCGCCCGACCGCACAGGGTGCCCGCCACACCTTCGACGGC
>NZ_JACBWZ010000577.1 GCF_013870595.1 Streptomyces sp. WELS2
GCCGGCGCCTCCGCGCTCGCCTACCAGGTCACCGTCACCGACCAGGACGACGCCCGCACGGTCGTCGTCGACGCGGTCACCGGCAAGGTGCGCAGCAACACGCCTACCCGGGACGAGTTCCTGTCGCCGAAGCTGCTCGACGCCCTGCGCGAGCGCGGCGAGACCCTCGACCCGGCCACCGGCACCGGCTCCGCCGCGGCCGCCTCCGGCCTGACCGGATCCGGCGCCACCGGCGCCACGCGCTACCCCTCGGCCGCCAAGGGCACCGGCAAGACCCTCTTCGTGGGCAACGTCGGCCTCACCACGACGCAGACCTCGCGCGGTCACTACCAGCTCAAGGACCCGAGCCGGTACGGCACCGAGACCCGGGACGCCAAGGGCTCGTACACCGAGAAGTTCGGCTCCGGCGCCAAGTTCACCAACACGACCAACGTGTGGGGGAACAACAAGACCACCAGCCGGGTCACGGCCGCAGCCGACGCCCAGTACGGCATCACGAAGACGCTGGACTTCTACAAGTCCACGTTCCAGCGCAAGGGCATCCGCAACAACAGCAAGCCCGCCCAGGCGATGGTCCACTGGGGCAACAAGGTCGCCAACGCCTTCTGGGACCCCACCTGCAACTGCATGCTGTACGGCGACGGCGACGGCCAGATGTTCAAGAAGCCGCTCGTCGTCCTCGACGTCACGGGTCACGAGCTGACCCACGGCGTGGTGGAGGCGACCGCCAACCTCCAGCCGACCTTCGTCGACTCCGACGGCAACCAGTACGGCGAGCCCGGCTCGCTGAACGAGTCGCTCGCGGACATCTTCGGCTCGAACGTCGAGTTCTACGCCAAGAACGCGAAGGACACCCCGGACTACCTGGTCGGCGAGAAGCTGGGCCTCGCGCAGAAGTTCCTGCGCCGCCTGGACCACCCGTCGCTGGACAAGCTCGAGGGCACCGTCGACTACTGGTCGCCGAAGCTCTACGACATGGAGGTGCACTCCGGTTCCGGTGTCTCCTCGCACGCCTACTACCTGCTCGCCGAGGGCAGCGGCAAGAAGAAGATCGGCGACGTCACCTACAACTCGCCGACCTACCGCAACCTCCAGGTCAAGGGCATCGGCCGGGCCAAGGCGACCGCCATCTACTACCGGGCGCTCACCCGCTACATGGTCTCCAGCACCGACTTCCACCAGGCGCGCACCGCGACGCTGAAGGCGGCCAAGGACCTGTACGGCGCGAACAGCACCGAGTACAAGACGGTCGACAAGTCGTGGGCCGCGGTGAACGTCACCGCCGCCAACACCCCGCGCGCCCACCACTGACGGACGCCGGAACCCCAGCACCACCGGATGCCCCGCCCCGCGCGGGGCATCCGCCTGTCCGCTCCGGGGTCAGCGCAGGATCCGCGCCCAGTCGTCGGGCACCCGCCCCGCCGGACCAGGCACCGGCTGACCGGCCGGACGACTCGCCGGGGGAGCGAGCTCGGGCCCTGAGGTGTACAGCTCCCCGGTGGCGTGGTTCCAGAACCAGCTCTCGCCCGGCTCGAAGCTGCGGATCACCGGGTGCCCGGTCGCCCGGAAGTGGGCGGTGGCGTGCCGGGACGGGGAGTCGTCGCAGCAGCCGATGTGCCCGCACCGTGCGCAGCGGCGCAGATGGAACCACCAGCCGCCCGCCTCCTCGCACTCCACGCAGCCCGGCCCGCTCGGCGGCGCGGCGGGGTCGATTCCCTCGGCGTCGTTCATACCGGCTCCTCCTCGGGGGGTTCCGCGGTCAGCGGCAGCAGCACCTGGAAGCGGGTGTCGCCGGGCTCCGACTCCACCCGCAGGCTGCCGTGGTGCTTGTCGACGACGATCCGCCAGGAGATGTCCAGGCCCAGCCCGGTGCCCTCGCCGACCGGCTTGGTGGTGAAGAACGGGTCGAAGATCCGGTCCTTGATCTCCGGCGGGACGCCGGGCCCGGTGTCCCGGAACTCCACCAGCAGCCGCTCGTGGTCGCGTGCCGTCCGCACGGTCAGGGTGCCCTGCCCGCCCGCGCCGTTCATCGCGGACACGGCGTTGTCGACGAGGTTGGTCCACACCTGGTTCAGCTCCGCCGGATAGGCGGGCACCGGCGGCAGCGTGCGGTCGTAGTCCTTGACGACCTCGATGCCCGGCCCCAGCTTCCCGGACAGCATCAGCAGCGTGCTGTCGAGGAGTTCGTGCACGTCCACCACCCGGTACGGCGCCCGGTCCAGCTGCGCGTACTGCCTGGCCGCGTCGACCAGGTGCGAGATGCGGGCGGTGGAGTCCTCGATCTCGTTCATCAACAGCTCGGTCTCGACCGTGTAGTTGAGCCAGCCCACCGCGTTCGGCAGGATCTCCTCGCCCACCGCGGCCGCGACCCGCTCCAGCCAGTCCACGTCGAGTCCGGCCTGCACGAAGGCGGGCGCCAGCTGCCAGCCGTGCCCGATGCCGTGCTCGTCCAGCCAGTCGGTGAGCGCGTCCTCCCGGTCGGACGCCTCCAGCGGGCTGAGCGCCGGCGCCTTCGCCACCCGCTCCGCGGTCCGTTCCTGGATCTCCACCAGGCCCGCCAGCGCCTCCCGGGAGAAGGGGCCCTCGGCGATCAGGCCCAGCTTGTGCCGCATCTTCGCGACCCGCTCGCGCAGCGTGGCCGTGGCCCGGACCGCAGCCGCCGCCGGGTTGTTCAGCTCGTGCGTGAGCCCGGCCGACAACGAGCCCAGCGCCAGCAGCCGTTCCCGCTGCCCGATCACCGCCTGGAGGTTCTTCGAGCCGAAGAAGAGGCCCTCCAGCAGGTGCACGGCCATCGGGAACCACTCGCGCATCACGTCCGCGAAGGTGTCCGCCGGCAGCACGAAGAACCGCGTCGGCTCGGTCACCCGCATCGAGTTGCGGTAGACCTGCCGCACCCGGTCGCGCAGATAGGCCTGCATCGCGCCCGCGTACACCCCGCGCTGCGAGGTCCGGCCGACCTCCACCTCGTCGGCGCCGACCCGCCGGGTCAGCACCACCGTGCCCTCGATCATCACGAAGAAGCAGGTGGCGGGGTCGCCCTCGGAGTACACCGGGCCGGGCTCGAACAGCTCCACCCGGCCCGCCGCGCACAGCCTGCCGAGCTGCTCGGGGCTCAGCTTCTCGAAGAGGAACAGCGAGCCGATCTCCCCGGGGCTGCACGGCAGCACCCGCCCGCTCACGACTGCTCCAGATACCGGTGGACGAGCATCACGGCCATGGCTCCCTCTCCGACGGCGGACGCGACCCGCTTGGCGGACTCGGCGCGCGCGTCCCCGGCGACGAACACGCCGGGCACGCTGGTCTCCAGGTGGTACGGTGGCCGGTCCAGCTCCCAGCCGGCCGGCGGGCGTCCGTCGGCGGTCAGGTCGGGCCCGGCCAGGATGAACCCGCGCTCGTCGCGCAGCACCGTATCACCCAGCCAGTCGGTCAGCGGGGCGGCGCCGATGAACACGAACATCCACTGGGCGTCGACCCGTTCGCGTTCGCCGGACACCGTGTGACGCAGCGTCAGCTGGGCCAGCCGCCCGGTGCCGTGCGCCTCGTCGACCACCGTGTGGCAGCGCACCGAGATGTTCGGGGCGTCCTCGATCTGCTGGATCAGGTAGTGCGACATCGACGCCGACAGGTCGGGGCCGCGCACCAGCAGTGTCACCGACTTGGCGAACCTGGACAGGTACATCGCCGCCTGGCCCGCCGAGTTGGCGCCGCCGACGACGTACACGTCCTGCCCCTCGCAGGAGGCGGCCTCGGTCAGCGCCGAGCCGTAGAACACCCCGCACCCGGTCAGGTCCGCGCAGCCCACGGCCGGAAGCTGCCGGTACTGCACCCCGGTCGCCAGGATCACGCTGTGCGCGGCGATCGCCGAGCCGTCCGCGAACCGTACGATCCGGGCGGAACCATGGGACTCCAGGCCCGTCACCTCGCGCGCGGTCAGCAACTCGGCGCCGAACTTGGCCGCCTGCCGCCGCGCCCGGTCGGTGAGCTGGGCGCCGGAGACCCCGTCGGGGAAGCCGAGGTAGTTCTCGATCCGGGAGCTCTGCCCGGCCTGCCCGCCGGTGGCCGACCGCTCCACCAGCACCGTCCGCAGGCCCTCGGAGGCGCCGTACACGGCCGCGCCGAGTCCGGCCGGGCCGCCGCCGATCACCAC
>NZ_JACBWZ010000578.1 GCF_013870595.1 Streptomyces sp. WELS2
CCAACCCGCACGAGCCCCTCGGACACGCCCCCGCCCCCGAACTCCCCGCTTCCCGCGCCCGCGACGGCGGCGGGTACTCCCCGCAGGGGCCGACCCCGTCCGACGACGTCACTCGCACGGGTGGTGTGGAGGGGCGCGGCATGGACGCCGACGGAGAGGCCGAGGCCGAGCCCGGCACCGACCGCAGCGTCGCCCTGGCCGCCCGTCTCACCGCCGAACTGGCCCGCGAGGAGGCCGAGGCCCGGCGGCCCCGCGACGGCGCCTCCACCGCCCACCAGGGCCCCGACGGCGTGGTCTGGGCCCCCGGTGACTACGGCCTGCCCCCCTTCCCGCTCCAGCCCCACCGCACCGCCCGTGAGCTGCTCGCCGACCACGTCACGGCGATGGTGTGCTGCGCGGCCGTGGACACCGCCGGGGCGGTCCCCGCCCTGGACTGGCTGGACGGCCCCTCCCTGCTGCTGGGCGGCGAGCGGGCCGCCGACCTCGCGCCCAAGGTGCTCACCCTGATCGAGGACGGGGACCCGGGCCCGCTGCGCGACTGGCTGACCGCCTTCGGCATACGCGCCGAGAAGCCCGTACGGCTGGTATGACGCTGCGGCCGGGGCCGGGGCCGTGGCCGGGCGCGTCCGCGCCGCCGTCGGCGCCCGGTCCCGGGGGCCGGAGCCGTACCCCCGCCGACCACTCCTGTAACGGAAAGGTGTCTTCCACTTCAGGTCAATTCGCAACGAGTAGTGACCGGCCCCGTGCGTAATGTGATGTGCTGGGACCGACCACGCCTTTGGCAATGGCGCGCGACATACGACAGCGCGGCCCGAACACGGCGGAGCCACCGCACAGCGAGCCCAGACACGGGGGACGAGGGAGGGGAGCGACCATGGCCTCGGACCGCATTCGCCGCTGGGAGTCCGGAGCACTCGCGCATGGCGTCACCGACCCCTTCGGCCAGGGCCCGGTGCCCTGGCTGCGTGGCAGTGAGCCGTACATCGACGACTTCGGCAAGGTGATGCCCTGGTACGTCGACGCCTGCCCGCAGGTGGCCCAGGGGAGCGGCCGCCGTGCCTCGGCCGCCCGCGCCTCCTCCGCCGGGCCCCGCTCCGCCGACGACGTGCACCTCCAGATCAAGGGCTTCACCTCCACCGGCGCCGTCGCGCCCGGCGAGGCGATCGACTTCCACATCACGGTCGACCCGCCGCAGGAGTTCGTCGTGGACATCTACCGCATCGGCCACTACGGCGGCGACGGCGCGGCGAAGATCACCACCAGCCCCCGGCTCTCCGGCATCGTCCAGCCCCGGCCGCTGACCGCCGACCGCACGGTCTCCTGCCACCACTGGTGGCTGTCCTGGCGCCTCCAGGTGCCCTCCTACTGGAGCATCGGCGCCTATGTGGCCGTCCTGACCACCCACGACGGCTACCGCTCCCACGTGCCCTTCACGGTCCGCGACAGCCACCCCGCCGACCTGCTCCTGCTGCTGCCCGACGTCACCTGGCAGGCGTACAACCTCTACCCGGAGGACGGCCACACCGGCGCCAGCCTCTACCACGCCTGGGACGAGGACGGCCGCCTCCTCGGCGAGGCCGACGCCGCCACCACGGTCTCCTTCGACCGGCCGTACGCGGGCGCGGGCCTGCCCCTGCACGTCGGCCACGCCTACGACTTCATCCGCTGGGCCGAGCGCTACGGCTACGACCTCGCCTACGCCGACGCCCGCGACCTGCACGCCGGCCGGATCGACCCCACCCGCTACCGGGGCCTGGTCTTCCCGGGCCACGACGAGTACTGGTCGGCGCCGATGCGCCGGGCCGTCGAGGACGCCCGGGACCGGGGCACCTCGCTGGTCTTCCTGTCCGCCAACACCATGTACTGGCAGGTGGAGCTGGCGCCGTCCCCGTCCGGGGTCCCGGACCGGCTGCTGACCTGCCGCAAGCGCAAGGGCCCGGGGCGGCCGGTGCTCTGGCGCGAGATCGGCCGGCCCGAACAGGAGCTGATCGGCATCCAGTACGCGGGCCGGGTGCCCGAGCCGCACCCGCTGATCGTCCGCAACGGCGGCCACTGGCTGTGGGAGGCGACCGGCGCGCACGAGGGCGACGAGATCAAGGGTCTGGTCGCCGGCGAGGCGGACCGCTACTTCCCGCGCACCGCGCTGCCCGAGCACGACGAGCGGATCCTGCTCGCCCACTCCCCCTACACCGACGCCGACGGCGTCCGCCGGCACCAGGAGACGTCCCTGTACCGCGCCCCCTCCGGCGCCTGGGTGTTCGCCTCCGGGACCTTCGCCTGGTCCCCGGCCCTGGACCGCCCCGGCCATGTGGACACCCGGATCCAGCGGGCCACGGCGAACCTGCTGGACCGCATCTGCAAACGCGACTGACCCCCGGGCGCGGCCGGCCCGCCCCGTACGGGAGAATCGGGGCATTGGACAGAGCCACGGGGAGGAACCGTGTCCGGATTCGTAGAAAAGCCCGAGCCGATCGAGGTTCCGGGCCTGGTGCACCTGCACACCGGAAAGGTGCGCGACCTGTACCAGAACGAGGCGGGCGACCTCGTGATGGTCGCCAGCGACCGCATGTCCGCCTATGACTGGGTGCTGCCCACCGAGATCCCCGACAAGGGCCGGATCCTCACCCAGCTCTCCCTGTGGTGGTTCGACCAGCTCCGCGACCTCGCCGTGAACCACGTCATCGGCACCGAGGTGCCCGAGGGCGCCCCGGCCGACTGGGCGGGCCGGACGCTGGTGTGCAAGTCCCTGAGGATGGTCCCGGTCGAGTGCGTGGCCCGCGGCTACCTCACCGGCTCCGGCCTCGCCGAGTACCGGCAGTCCCGCACGGTCTGCGGCCTCGCCCTCCCCGAAGGCCTCGTCGACGGCTCCGAGCTGCCCGCACCGATCTTCACCCCGGCCACCAAGGCCGAGGTCGGCGAGCACGACGAGAACGTCTCCTACGAGGAGGTGGCCCGCCAGGTCGGCGCGGAGACCGCCGCCCAGCTGCGCCAGGCCACGCTCGCCGTGTACTCGCGGGCCCGGGACATCGCCCGGGACCGGGGGATCATCCTGGCCGACACCAAGTTCGAGTTCGGCTTCGACGGCGACACGCTCGTCCTCGCCGACGAGGTCCTCACCCCGGACTCCTCCCGCTTCTGGCCGGCCGACACCTGGCAGCCGGGCCGCGCCCAGCCGTCGTACGACAAGCAGTTCGTGCGCGACTGGCTGACCTCGCCGGCCTCCGGCTGGGACCGCCGGAGCGAGCAGCCCCCGCCGCCGCTGCCCGAGGACGTCGTGGCCGCGACCCGGCAGAAGTACGTGGAGGCGTACGAGCGGCTGACCGGCACCGCCTGGTCGTAACCCGGAAACCCCCGGCGGGAGCCGGGGGTACGCGAGAAGCCCCCGGTGGGAACCGGGGGCTTCTTCATGGAGCGGACGACGAGGCTCGAACTCGCGACCTCAACCTTGGCAAGGTTGCGCTCTACCAACTGAGCTACGTCCGCGTTGCGCCGTGGCGCGAGAGCAACTATACCCAACCTCGCTCCCGTGCGGGACACACCGCCGCATGACGGGTCTCGGCGCCGGGCTCGGCGACCGCCGAGGAGAGGTGGTTCCGCACGGTCCCCGGCGACAGCGCGGCCCGTACGGCGATCTCCGCGGCCGGTGCCCCGTCGGCGGCCGGCGCCGGCACCTCGGCCGCCCGCGCGGCCGGCGGAGAGTCCCTGGCGGAGATCGCGTCGGCGGCCAACTCCGGCTCGACGTACCGGTTTCCCGAGTTGCGCGGTGCGGGTGATCTCGGCGGGCCGCCGGGCACTGACGGTCTTGGGACGAACCCGCGCACACCGGCCACGAGCGCCCGCTTCAGATGCCCGGGGCGGCCGTGCCCGGTGACGCTCGGCACCCGGCAGCCGGGTGCTCCGTCGCGCAGGGATGTGGCGACCTTCACACCATCGCGTGCGCCGGCGCCATGGCCGGCGCCTCGGGCCCGCTCGCCGCCTCCGCGACGACCGGCAGGCCGTCCTCCAGGGACAGCAGCGCGGCCAGGGGGCTCCGGATCGGACGCTGGTCGTCGGCCGGCGACAGCCGTACCGGTGCGCTCAGGGGGTGACTCCTCCCACAGTGGTCAGGGGTACGTCCGCGACCAGCCGGAACCGGTCCCGGCCCGGG
>NZ_JACBWZ010000579.1 GCF_013870595.1 Streptomyces sp. WELS2
CCCGGCCGGGCCGGACTCTCCGGCCCGGGTGGTACTCGGCACCCCGCGCCTCACACCGCCAGCACCCGCACGCCCGCCTCCTCGAAGCGCAGTACCGTCTCCTGCCCCACCGCCGTGTCCGTCACCAGCGTGTCCACCAGCTCGGTCCCGCAGATCCGGGCGAACGCGCGGCGGCCCAGTTTGCTGGAGTCGGCGGCGACCACCACCCGCTCGGCGCGCTCGCACAGCAGGCGGTTGATGGCGGCCTCGGCCTCGTCGTGCGCCGCCGCCCCGTGCGCCACGTCGAAACCGACGACACCGAGCACGGCCACGTCCAGGGTGATCTGGCCCAACACCCCGTCCGCCAGCGGGCCGATGAGCTCGTACGACTGCGCGCGCGCCACCCCGCCCGTCACCACGATCTTGAACTGGGGGCGCACGGCGAGCTCGTTGGCGATGTTGAGCGCGTTGGTGACGACGGTCAGCGCCGGCGAGCCGGTGGCGAGGTCGCCGCGCACGGCCAGCGCGCGGGCCACCTCCGTGGTGGTCGTACCACCGGTCAGCCCCACCGCCTCGCCCGGCGCGACGAGTTCGGCCACCGCCTTGGCGATGCGCTGCTTCTCCGAGGCGCGCCGGGCCGTCTTGTAGCGCAACGGGAGTTCGTACGACACCCCGTGCACCACCGCCCCGCCCCGGGTGCGCACCAGCATCTGCTGCTCGGCCAGCTGGTCGAAGTCCCGGCGGATCGTCGCCGCCGACACCGCCAGCTCGGCCGCGGCCTCCTCGACCTCCAGCCGGCCGCGCTCGACGAGCAGTTCCAGCAGCGCCTTCCAGCGGGCGTCCCGGGACATCCGCGGCCTCCGTCTTCTTCCTCCGGACGATCTCCCGGCGACCCTAGCGCACCCGGCTTCGCCGCCGAATGCTTGATTGTGCTCGAAAGATCGCTATACCTTGCAAGAACAATCAGCAAGGGGAGGGTATGGGCCATGACCCATGTCGAGAACGAGCTGAACAGCCAGCCGGAGTGCTGGATACGGGCCGCCGAACAGGCGGCGGGGCACCGGGAGGCGCTGCCGCGGGCGGGTGAGCGGGTCGCCGTCGTCGGCTGCGGGACCTCGTACTTCATGGCCCAGGCGGTGGCCGCGCTGCGCGAGGGCGCGGGGCAGGGCGAGACCGACGCGTTCGCCGCCTCCGAGTTCCCGCACGGGCGGTCCTACGACCGGGTCGTCGCCCTCACCCGGTCCGGCACCACCAGTGAAGTACTGGATCTACTGGGCGAGTTGGCCGGGCGTACCCGGACCACCGCGGTCACCGCCGACCCGGACACCCCGGTGATGGACGCCGCGGACGACCTCGTCGTCCTCGACTTCGCCGACGAACGCTCCGTCGTGCAGACCCGGTTCGCCACCACCGCGCTCACCCTGCTGCGCGCCCACCTCGGCCTGCACACCGACGCGGTCGTGGCAGACGCGCGCACCGCTCTCGCCGCCCCGCTGCCCGAAGGGCTCGTGGAGTGCCGCCAGTTCACCTTCCTCGGGCGCGGCTGGACGGTCGGACTCGCGAGCGAGGCCGGGCTGAAGATGCGCGAGGCGTCGCTGTCCTGGACCGAGGCCTACCCGGCGATGGAGTACCGGCACGGCCCGATCAGCGTGACCTGCGAGGGCACCGCCACCTGGATGCTCGGCAAGGCACCCGACGGGCTCGCCGCGCAGGTCCGCGCCACCGGCGGGATGTGGATCGAGGGCGAGCTGGACCCGCTCGCCGAACTCGTCCGCGTCCAGCGGCTCGCGGTCGCGGTCGCCGCCGCCCGGGGACTCGACCCCGACCGGCCGCGCCACCTCACCCGCTCGGTCATCCTCACCCCCTGACCCGCCGGCCCCGCCCAGGAAGGACACACCTCCGTGCCCCTCGTGCCCACCGGCGAGCTGGTCACCCGGGCCGCAGCGGCCCGCGCCGCCGTCGCCGCGTTCAACGTCATCACCCTGGAACACATCGAGGCCGTCATCGCCGGCGCCGAGTCGGCCGGTTCCCCCGTCGTCCTCCAAGTCAGCGAGAACGCGGTGAAGTTCCGCTACGGACGGCTCCTGCCGCTGGCCCGCGCCGCCGTCACCGCCGCCGAACGGGCCGCCGTACCCGTCGGGTTGCACCTGGACCACGTGCAGAGCGACGACCTGCTCCGCCAGGCGCCCGACGCCGGGTTCGGCTCGGTCATGTACGACGCGGCCCGCCTGTCCTACGCCGACAACCTCGCCGCGACCCGGGCCGCCGCCGACTGGGCGCACGCCCAAGGGCTCTGGATCGAGGCCGAGTTGGGGGAGATCGGTGGCAAGGACGGCCGGCCCCCGCTGGACGCCCACGCGCCCGGCGCGCGCACCGACCCCGACCGGGCGCGGGACTTCGTCGCCGGCACCGGCGTCGACGCCCTGGCCGTCGCCGTCGGCAGCGCGCACGCCATGACCAGCCGCACCGCCGTCCTCGACCACGCCCTGCTCACCCGGCTGTCCGCCGCGCTGAGCGTGCCGCTGGTCCTGCACGGCTCCAGCGGCGTGCCGGACGGGCAGCTGGTCGCGGCGATCGGCGAAGGCATCGCCAAGGTCAACGTCGGCACCGCGCTCAACCTGGCCATGACCGGCGCGATCAGGGACTTCCTCGCCGCCCGCCCCGAGGCCGTCGACTCCCGCGCCTACCTCGGCGTGGGCCGCGAGGCGATGGCCCGCGAAGTGCGCCGGATCATCGGGGTACTGTCCCGGACCGACGGCGGCTGACCGGCCCCGGCCGGGAACCGAGCCGCTCGCCACGACGGCGGGGCACGGTTCCCGGTGGACCGCCTAACCCCTCTTGACCGCCCGCAGCACCACGAACTTCGGATCCGACGCCACCGTCTCGCTGTTGCCGAACAACCGCTTCAGCTTCAGGTGGTAGCCGAGGTGCCGGTTGCCGATCACCCACAGCTCGCCGCCCGGCCGCAGCGCGCGCTTCGCCCCGGTGAACATCCGCCAGGCCGTCGCGTCCGTGGTCGCCTGATGGGAGTGGAACGGCGGGTTGTTCAGCACCAGGTCCACACTGCCCGAGGCGACCCCGGCCAGCCCGTCCCCGACCCGGAACTCGGCGTGCCCGGGCACCCCGTTCGCCTTGTACGTCGCCTCCGCCGAGGCCACCGCCTGGAAGGACTCGTCCACGAACAGCACCTCGGCCGTCGGATCGGCCAGCGCCACCGCCGTGCCCACCACGCCGTTGCCGCAGCCGAGGTCCACCACGCGCCCCGCGCCGGGACCGGGCAGGTGCCGCAGGAAGAAGCGGGTGCCGATGTCCAGCCGGTCGGCGCAGAAGACGCCCGCGTGGTTGACCACCGGGCGCCCCGACACCGCCCCGACACCGTCCGGCAGGGTGTAGCCGTACGGCCACGGGTTCGCGGGCCGCTCCAGCGCCGGGTCGGGGGCGCAGAAGATCAGCCGGGCCTTCTGCCGGGCCAGCGAGGTCCGGGTCGGCCCGAGGATCCGCTCGAACAGCCGGAGCGTCGAGGTGTGGATCTCCTTCACCATGCCCGTGCCGATCACCACCGTGCCCGCGTGCACGGCCGGCGCCAGCCGCAGCAGCTGGTCCTCCAGCAGCGCCAGGCTCTTGGGCACCCGCACCAGCAGCACGTCCACCCGCCCGGGAGGCGGGTCCTGCGTGGTGAGCAGCCCCACGGCGCCCGGCTCCACACCGGCCCGCGCCAGATTCGCGCGGGTCGCCTCCTGACCGAGGAAGGAGTCGGTGATCTGCGTCGGCCGGTGCGCGGCCAGCGCGGTGACCAGCGCACCCCAGCGGTCCCCGAGCACCACGACCGTGCCGGTGAGCGGCACCTCCTCCTCGGCGAGATGGCGCAGCAGGTACGCGTCGGCGGCGTCCCAGGCACGCAGCCGGTCGCGCGGATCCTCGGGGAAGCGGGTCAGCCCGACCTCGCCCCACGGTGTCGTCATACGGTCGCTCATCGTGCGTCCAGGCTAGCCGAGCCGCAGCTCAGGGCCCGTGGGGCAGGATGGGGGCATGGAGGACGAGCTCTTCCCGAGGGAGCGCACACGGGTCGCGCCGGGCGCCGTGCACGTCCCGGACTGGCTGGATCGCGCACGGCAGCGCGCCCTGCTCGCCGCCTGCCGG
>NZ_JACBWZ010000058.1 GCF_013870595.1 Streptomyces sp. WELS2
TCTCCCGGGGCGGTCCGGCGCGGTCTCCGCCAGGGCGCGGGCCAGTTTCGACGCGGCGGCGGCCGGCCGGACCCCGGCCTTGCGCAGCCGCTTCTCCAGCCGGTCGAGCAGGGCCGGGTCACCGCCGTCGGCCAGTTCCACCTCGATCTCGGTCCACCGGGCGGTCCCGCCCGGACCGGTCAGCCGCTCGGCGGTCACGGTGTCGACGCTGGCCTCGGCCAGCAGGGTGCCCCCCGCGTCCACCAGGTGCCGTACGTCCCGCGCCGAGCGCAGCCGGACCAGCGGCACCAGCTCGCGGCCCCGGACCCGGGAGCGGACCAGGGCGGCGATCTCCTCGGGAACGCTGTCGCCGAGCGGGGCCCGGATCTCGTCGCGGACCCCGGGGGCGACGGGGAACTTCAGGTGCCAGCCGGCGTCCGAGCCCCCGGTGCGCCGGCGCAGGGTGAGCGAGTCCTCGGCCAGGCGCTCGTCGGCGGTGTCGTAATACGTGGCGTCCAGCTCGGCCACGCCCCGGTCGTGGACGGCGGCCACCGGACCCACGCCGGTCAGGTCGGGCAGTTCACCGTCGTCGGCTTCGTACTTGCGCTCGATCTCTCGTTTCGTGTCCGCCATGTACCGAATCTAGTGGCGGCGGCGCCGCCGCGGCAGGGGGCGCCGCCGCCGGGAGAACTACGCCGACATCGGCCGCTGCACCTTGATCGACTGGAGCAGTCCCACGGCCACCCACACGGCGAACATCGACGAGCCGCCGTACGACACGAACGGCAGGGGCAGACCGGTGACCGGCATGATGCCGAGGGTCATGCCGATGTTCTCGAAGGACTGGAAGGCGAACCAGGCGACGATCCCGGCGGCCACGATCGTCCCGTACAGCTCGGTCGAGTCGCGCGCTATCCGGCAGGCGCGCCACAGCAGCAGCCCGAGCAGGAAGATGATGAGACCGGCGCCGACGAAGCCCAGCTCCTCCCCCGCGACCGTGAACACGAAGTCCGTCTGCTGCTCGGGCACGAACTGGCCGGTGGTCTGCGAGCCGTGGAAGAGCCCGGCTCCCGTCAGACCGCCGGAGCCGATGGCGATGCGCGCCTGGTTGGTGTTGTAGCCGACGCCCGAGGGGTCCAGGTCCGGGTTGGCGAAGGCCGCGAACCGGTTGATCTGGTACTCGTCCAGGATGTGCAGCTGCCAGATCGCCACACAGCCGACCACGCCGGCGGCGAGCAGGCCGAACACCCAGCGGTTGGAGGAACCGGAGGCCAGCAGCACGCCCAGGATGATCGCCACCATGGCCAGCACCGAGCCGAGGTCGGGCATGAGCAGCAGGATCATGATCGGTACGGCGGCCAGGCACAGCGACTGGAAGACCGTCCGGTGGTCGGGGTACGACTTGTCGCCCGCGTCCACCCGCGCCGCCAGCAGCATGGCCATGCCCAGGATGATCGAGATCTTGAGGAACTCGGCCGGCTGGAGCGAGAAACCGGCGATGACCAGCCAGTTGCGCTGGCCGTTGATCGTCGCCCCGAGCGGGGTGAGGACGACCAGGGCGAGGAGCACCGACAGGCCGTAGAGGATCGGCACGGCGTTGCGCAGGGCGCGGTGGCCGAGCCAGATCGTGGCGATCATCAGGCCGATCCCGATGCCGAGGTTCATCAGGTGCCGCAGCAGGAAGAAGTACGGGTCGCCCTGGTTCAGCTCGGTGCGGTTGCGGGTCGCCGAGTACACCAGCAGCGAGCCCAGCAGGGACAGCGCGGTGGCCGCCAGCAGGATCGGCCAGTCCAGCCGGCGGGTGAGCGAGTCGCGGGCGAAGAGCCTGGTCCAGCCGGGCCGTTCGGGGCCGTACCGGGAGACGGAGAAGCTGTTCGTGCCGGTCATGAGGGCATCCTCCGGCTTCCCCGGGACCGGCGCCCGCGGCGCCTGCGGGTGTCGCGGTTGCCGGTCGTGGGCGACGGCGTGGTGCCCGCGGGCTGCTGGTCGTCGCCGTTGGTCGGGTTGTCCTTCTGGGCGGTCTCGGCCTCCTTCGCCGGATCGCCGGTGATCCTCGGGGCGGCGATGGTGCCGTCCGTGCGGACCTTGGGCAGGCCCTTCTGCGGCTGGGGCAGCAGCGCCTTCCTGTCGTCGACGGAGCCGTCGCCCCGCACGCCGTAGAGCGCGCTGTAGATGTTGCGCACGGCCTCACCGGAGGCGCCGGAACCCGTACCGGCCTGGGCGATCGTCATGATCACCGTGTAGTCCTTGGAGTAGGTGGCCAGCCAGGACGTGGTCTGCTTGCCGTAGACCTCCGCCGTACCGGTCTTGGCGTGCAGCGGGATCCTGTCCTGGGGCCAGCCGCCGAACTTCCAGGCCGCCGTACCGCGGGTGATGACGCCGGCGAAGGCGTCGTCCATGCCCTTGAGGGTGGCCTGGCCGACCGGGAGCTTCCCGCGCTTCGTGGGCTTGATCTCCCGCACGGTCTTGCCGTCGGGGCTGATGATCGCCTTGCCGATGGTCGGCTGGTACATCGTGCCGCCGTTGGCGACGGCGCCGTAGATCACGGCCTCCTGGATCGGCGTGACGAGCGTGTCGCCCTGGCCGATGGAGTAGTTGATCGAGTCGCCCTCGCGCATCTTGTTGCCTTCGAGGCAGTTCTCGTAGGCGATCTTCTCGACGTACGAGCCGTCCTTCTTGCCGGTCTTGCACCAGGCGTCCTTGTTGGCCTCCCAGTACGCCTGCTTCCAGCGGCGGTCGGGGACGCGGCCGGTGACCTCGTTGGGCAGGTCGACGCCGGTCTCCTTGCCGAGGCCGAACTGGTGGGCGGCCTTGTAGAAGTAGTCCTTGGGGCGGCCCTTGGGGCTGCTGCCGCCGTCCTTCTTCCACTCCTTGTCGGCCAGGTAGTAGAAGACGGTGTCGCAGGAGACCTCCAGGGCGCGGCCCAGGGAGATGGGGCCGAAGTTCTCGCCCTCGAAGTTCTTGAAGACCTGGCTGCCCACCGAGTAGGAGCTGGTGCACGGGTAGCGCCCGTCGAAGGGGTATCCGGCCTCGACGGCGGCGGCCGTGGAGATCACCTTGAACGTCGAGCCGGGCGCGGCCTGACCCTGTATGGCCCGGTTCAGCAGCGGATAGTCGGAGTCCTTGCCGGTGAGGGCTTTGTAGTCCTTGGCGGAGATGCCGCCGACCCAGACGTTCGGGTCGTAGGTCGGCGCGGAGGCCATCGCGACGATCCGGCCGGTCTTGGCCTCCATCACCACCACGGCACCGGAGTCGGCCTTGTAGTTGGTGCCGGTGATCTTGTCGTACTGCTGGCGGGCGGCCTTCATCGCCTTGTCCAGCTCGTACTCCGCGACGCGCTGGACACGGGAGTCGATGCTGGTCACCAGGTTGGAACCGGGCTCGGCCGCCTCCGACTGGGCCTTGCCGATGACCCGGCCGAGGTTGTCGACCTCGTAGCGGGTGACGCCGGCCTTGCCGCGCAGCACCTTGTCGTACGTCCGCTCCAGACCGGAGCGGCCGACCATGTCGGAGCGCAGGTACGGCGAGTCGGTGTCCTTGGCCTTCTGGATCTCCTCGTCGGTGACGGGCGAGAGGTAGCCGAGCACCTGCGCGGCGTTGGACTTGCCGGGGCCCGGGTAGCGGCGCACGGCCTCGGGTTCGGCGGTGATGCCGGGGAAGTCCTCGGAGCGCTCACGGATCTGCAGGGCCTGCCGGGGCGTGGCCTCGTCGGTGATCGGGATCGGCTGGTACGGCGAGCCGTTCCAGCAGGGCCGGGGGGTCTTGGCGTCGCACAGCCGGACCTTCTGCATGACCTCCGTCGGGCTCATGCCGAGGACGCCGGCCAGCTTGGTGAGGACGGCCTTGCCGTCGTCCTTCTGCTTGGTCAGGTCGGTGCGGGAGGCGGAGACCACCAGCCGCGTCTCGTTGTCCGCGAGGGGCACGCCGCGGGCGTCCAGGATGTCCCCGCGCACGGCGGGCTGGACCACCTGCTGGACGTGGTTGCCCGACGCCTTCTTCTGGTACTCCGCGCCCTCGCGGATCTGGAGGTACCACAGCCGGCCGCCGAGCGTGCCGAGGAGGGAGAGGACGAGGATCTGGATCACGACGAGCCGGATCTGGACCCGCGGGGTCCGACCGGTCTCGGGAATGTTGGTCACTGCGGCTGTCTCCCCCTCTCAGTGCGCGGACGTCCGCGCGCGGACGTCGGTGCGTGCCATGGGCGTACGAGGCGCCCGGGCGCCGGCCCGCCGCCCCCGTACGCATGATGAACGACCGGCCTGTGAACTCCCGTTCCAGGAAAGCCGACCCGTTCGAGTGAACTCGCCCGGTGCGAACCCGTCGCCGCTCACAGCCGCTTGACCCCCTTGATGCGGCCGACCCGGGCGGAGCGGGTGCGGGCCTTGGCCTTCAGCGCGCCGAGGCCGCCGCGCTGGCCGCCGACGCGCAGGCCGGTGCCGGAGGACAGCCAGCCGGAGGAGATGTCACCGGCCTTGGCGGCGGGGCCGGTCTCGGTGAGCGGGTCGTTGTCGGCGCGGCGGGCCAGCCACATCACCCCGGGCACCACGAAGGGGGCGAGCAGCAGGTCGTACAGGGCGGCCGAGAACAGCAGCCCGGGCAGGCCGACATGGCGGGCGGCGGTGTCGCCGACCAGGGCGCCCACCCCGGCGTAGAGCAGGGTGGAGCCGACGGCGGCGGCGACCACGACGGCCATCGGACCGGTCGCCGACTTCAGCCGGCCGTTCTCCGGCCGGATCAGACCGGCGAAGTAACCGGTGACGCACAGCACGAGCGCGTAGCGGCCGGCCGCGTGGTCGGCGGGCGGGGCCAGGTCGGCGAGCAGGCCGGCGCCGAACCCCACGAGGGCGCCGCCCACATGGCCGTACACCATCGCCAGGCCGAGGACGGTCAGCAGCAGCAGGTCGGGCACCGCGCCCGGCAGGTGCAGCCGGGCCAGGACGCTGACCTGGATCACCAGGGCCACCACGACCAGCGCGCTAGAGAGCAGGATCCGGTTGACACGCATGGGATTCGGCTCCTACTGCTGCTCGTCGCTGGCGGTGTCGGTGTTGCCGTCGTTGCCGCCGCCGTCCGGGACGGAGGCGCCGGCCGACGGGGTCACCGTGACGGTCACGGTCGGCGTCGGCACCGGCTTCGGCTTGGCCGGGAGCACGGTGTCCCGCGGGTCCTTCTTGGGGCCCCGCACGACCACGCCGACGATGTCGAGCTTGGTGAAGCCGACGTACGGGGTGACGTACAGGGTGCGGGTGAGGCCGCCGCCGGAGGGGTCGACGCGGGAGACCACGCCGACCGGGACGCCGGGCACGAACGGCTTGTCGGCCTGCGAGCCGAAGGTGACGAGCCGGTCGCCCTTCTTCACCTCCGCCTTGCCGTTGAGCAGTTCCACGCGCAGCGGACGGTCACCCTGGCCGGAGGCGAAGCCGAGTTCGTCGTTGCCCTCGATGCGGGTGCCGACGGTGAAGTCCGGGTCGTTGGCGAGCAGCACGGTGGAGGTGCTGGGGCCGACGGTGGTGACCCGGCCGACGAGGCCGTCCCCGTTGAGGACGGTCATGTCCCGCCTGATGCCGTCGTCGGCGCCCGCGTCGATGGTGATGGTCCAGGAGAAGCCCTGCGCCGACCCGATGGCGATGACCTGGGCTCCCTTGATGGCGTACTGGCCCTCACCGGCGATCTTCATCAGCTTGTCGAGCTGCTTGAGGCGGCTGCGGTTGCGGTCGTCGCTGCCGAGCTTGGCCTTGAGGGCCGCGTTCTCCTTCTCCAGCGCGGCGAGCCGGTCGTGCCGGCCGCCCGAGTCGCGGACGGCGGAGACGGCGTTCCCGACCGGGTCGACCACACCGGACAGCCCGTCCTCGACGGGGCCGAAGACCGCCGCGGCGGCGTGCCGGGCACCGTCGACCGGGGAGTTCCGTCCTCCTCGGATGTCCACCGTGATCAGCGCGAACGCGATGGCGACCAGCAGGACCAGGAGCAGCCGGCTCTCTTTCGTGTCCCTCACGTGCGGCGGCCGTGCCCTTCCTCAAGTAGGAATTCGGCGGGCCCTTCGGAAAACGCGAATGCGCTGCGCAAACCCAAGAGGCCCAATAGGGGGAGCGTATGCCTCTATATCAACGATCCGCCGCACGAGAGGAGAACGTCTCGTACGGCGGAATGGAGGAGTGACGTCATCTGCGCGGCTGGGCGTCCAGGACCTGCTGGAGCGCCTCGAACTCCTCGACGCACTTGCCGGAGCCGAGCGCGACGCTGTCCAGCGGGTCCTCGGCGATGTGGATCGGCATGCCCGTCTCCCGGCGCAGCCGCTCGTCCAGCCCGCGCAGCAGCGCTCCGCCGCCGGTCAGAACGATTCCCCGGTCCATGATGTCGCCGGAGAGCTCCGGCGGGCACTTGTCGAGGGTGGTCTTCACCGCGTCCACGATCGCGTTGACCGGCTCCTCGATCGCCTTGCGGACCTCGGCCGCCGAGATGACGACCGTCTTCGGCAGCCCGGACACCAGGTCGCGGCCGCGGACCTCGGTGTGCTCGTCGGTGTCCAGGTCGTACGCCGAACCGATCGTGATCTTGATCTGCTCGGCGGTGCGCTCGCCCAGCAGAAGGCTGTACTCCTTCTTGATGTACTGGATGATCGCGTTGTCCAGCTCGTCCCCGGCGACGCGGATGGACTGGGCGGTGACGATCCCGCCGAGCGAGATGACCGCGACCTCCGTGGTGCCGCCGCCGATGTCCACCACCATGTTGCCCGTGGCCTCGTGCACCGGCAGCCCGGAGCCGATGGCGGCGGCCATGGGCTCCTCGATGATGTGCACCTGGCGGGCGCCGGCCTGGGAGGACGCCTCGATGACCGCGCGGCGCTCGACTCCCGTGATGCCCGAGGGCACGCAGACCACGACCCGCGGCCGGGCGAGGTAACGCCGCTTGTGGATCTTCAGGATGAAGTAGCGGAGCATCCGCTCGGTGATCTCGAAGTCGGCGATCACACCGTCCTTCAGCGGGCGCACGGCCACGATGTTGCCCGGCGTCCGGCCGATCATCTTCTTGGCTTCCGAACCGACCGCCAGGATTCCACCCGTGTTGGTGTTGATCGCGACGACGGACGGCTCGTTCAGTACGATTCCGCGACCCCTGACGTACACCAGCGTGTTGGCGGTCCCGAGGTCGACAGCCATGTCACGGCCGATGAACGACATTGAGTTCCCCATCCGGATTCATCTGGCCTTCCTGCGCTTTTGAGGGCATGTCAGGTAGGCGAGGCGGGTGCTGTGACGTGAAGGCTTCCATCGTAAACGCGCCGCCACGAACACTGCGCGAGGGTCTCCGCCATTGTCACCAGATGGCGTGCCGCCTCGCTTGTGGAGACGGGCGTTCGGGGGCGTGCGTTCCCTCAAATGCGCGGAGCATGCGGCCGGTCCCGGATCAGGGTGCGGGAAAGGCCCGGGACCGCGCCCGGACCTTCTCCGCCACCGCCATGGGCTTTACGCGCGGCCGGGGAAGAAGATCTTCACCTCGCGCTCGGCGGACTCCTCCGAGTCCGAGGCGTGGATCAGGTTCTCGCGGACGATCACACCGAAGTCGCCGCGGATGGAGCCGGGCGCGGCGGCGACGGGGTCGGTCGGGCCGGCCAGCTGACGCACGCCCTCGATCACCCGCTCGCCCTCCACGATCAGCGCGACGACCGGGCCGGAGGACATGAACTCCACCAGCGGCTCGTAGAACGGCTTGCCCACGTGCTCGGCGTAGTGCTGCTCCAGCGTGGCGCGGTCCAGGGTGCGCAGCTCCAGCGCGGTGATCTGCCAGCCGGCCTTGCGCTCGATACGGCCGATGATCTCACCGGTCAGCCCACGGCGGACGGCGTCCGGCTTGAGGAGGACAAGGGTGCGCTGGCTCACGAGGGGCTCCTTACACGACTTACGGGTGCGGTGGCACGAGGTTACAGGGCGTGCCGGAGCCTTCGTCACGCAGCGTCAGCCGGGGAGGAGGACGAGGGCGACCCCGCCGCGAAGCGGGCCTTCGCCTCGTCCACCTTTCTCCCGAAGTGCACCGACGCCCACCACAGCGCCGCGAAGACCGCGCCCATGAAGTACATGGTCGGCACGAAGACGCCGGAGGCGATCAGGGCGATCTGCAGGGCCCAGCCGAGGGCCACCCCGCCCGGGCGGGTCACCACGCCGCACAGCAGCACACACAGCAGCATGGCGATGCCGCTGACCAGCCACACCGTCGACGTGGCCAGGCCGGGGTCCTTCATCGCGACCAGCCCGGCGAAGCCGATGATGAAGAACTCGCCGATCAGGGTCGACGCACAGAGCGTACGCATCTCGTCTCTCAGCCCTTCCCCAGCAGCAGCCGGGCCTCGCCGACCGTGATGACGGAACCGGTGACGAGCACACCGCCGCCCGCGAACTCGCCCTCCTCCTCGGCCAGCGTGATCGCGGCCTCCAGGGCGTCCGGCAGCCGCGGCTCGACCTGCACCCGCTCTTCGCCGAAGACCTCCACGGCGATCGCGGCCAGCTCGTCCACGTCCATGGCGCGCTGGCTGGAGTTCCGGGTGACGACGACCTCGGCGAAGATCGGCTCGAAGGCCTCCAGCAGCCCCCGCACGTTCTTGTCCCCGCTCGCGCCCACGACCCCGATCAGCCGGCTGAAGTCGAACGCCTCCCGCACCGCCTCCGCGGTGGCCTCGGCGCCCGCCGGGTTGTGCGCCGCGTCCAGCACGACCGTCGGGGAGCGCCGGACGACCTCCAGACGGCCCGGGGAGGAGACGGCCGCGAACGCCTTGCGCACGGTGTCGATGTCCAGCGGCTCCGCGCGCTGGGCGCCGACGCCGAAGAACGCCTCGACGGCGGCGAGCGCGACGGCCGCGTTGTGCGCCTGGTGGGCGCCGTGCAGCGGGAGGTAGACCTCCGGGTACTCGCCGCCGAGGCCGCGCAGGGTCAGCAGCTGCCCGCCGACGGCGACCTGCCGGGCGGTGACGCCGAACTCCAGCCCCTCGCGGGCGACCGTGGCGTCCACCTCGACGGCCTTCTTCAGCAGCACCTGCGCCGCGTCCACCGGCTGCTGGGCCAGGATGACGGTCGCGTCCTGCTTGATGATGCCGCTCTTCTCGCCGGCGATCTCCGCGGTGGTGCCGCCGAGCCGGTCGGTGTGGTCCAGGCCGATGGGGGTCACCACGGCCACGTCGCCGTCGATCACGTTGGTGGCGTCCCAGGAGCCGCCCATGCCGACCTCGACGACGGCGACGTCCACGGGCGCGTCGGCGAACGCGGCGTACGCCATGCCGGTGAGGACCTCGAAGAAGGAGAGCCGGTACTCCTGCTGTCCGTCCACCATCTCGACGTACGGCTTGATGTCCTGGTACGTCTCGACGAACCGCTCGGCGGAGATCGGGGCGCCGTCCAGGCTGATCCGCTCGGTGATCGACTGCACGTGCGGGCTGGTGTACCGCCCGGTGCGCAGTTCGAACGCGCCGAGCAGGGCCTCGATCATGCGGGCGGTGGAGGTCTTGCCGTTCGTGCCCGTGATGTGGATCGAGGGGTACGAGCGCTGGGGCTCGCCGAGGACGTCCATCAGCGCGGAGATCCTGGCGACCGAGGGCTCCAGCTTGGTCTCGCCCCAGCGGGTGGCCAGTTCGGCCTCGACCTCGCGCAGCGCCTGGTCGACCTCGGGGTCCTCGGGGCGCGCGGGTACGTCGGCCTGCGGCGGGCCGCCCTGGGTGCGCAGGGTGCGGCTGCCGGCCTCGATCACCGCGAGGTCGGGGTCGCGGGTGGTCTCGGCTTCGATGATCTCGTCGAAGCTGTCGAGGGGGTCGGGCTGGTCGGTACCGTTCGGGTCGCTCACGGTGCCAGTCTACGGAGCGGGACCGACAAAGGGTGCGGTGGCTCGGCACCCCTGTGGAAGGGGCCGCGCGGGTGCGGGCCCCACTCGCTCCCCGTCCCTGACGGGGTACGCCGAAGGCCCCGGCGCCTCGAGGGTGCCGGGGCCTTCGGCGACGGCTCACGCCTGCGGCAACTTCTCGAGCTGCGCGGTGATGCGGGCGATGTCCTCGTCCGCCTTGGCCAGGCGGGTGCGGATCTTGTCCACGACCTGGTCCGGGGCCTTGGCGAGGAACGCCTCGTTGCCGAGCTTGGCCTCGGCCTGCTGGCGCTCCTTCTGGGCCGCCGCCAGGTCCTTGGCCAGGCGCTTGCGCTCCGCGGCGACGTCGATCGTGCCGGAGAGGTCGAGCGCCACCTCGGCGCCCGCCACCGGCAGGGTCGCCGTGGCCGTGAAGGTCTCGCCCTCGGGCTGGAGCCGCAGCAGCTGGCGGATGGCCGCCTCGTGCGGGGCGAGGGCCGTACCGTCCAGGGTCAGGCGGGCCGGGACCCGCTGACCCGGCTGGAGGCCCTGGTCGGCGCGGAAGCGGCGGACCTCGGTGATGACCGACTGGAGGGTGGAGATCTCCTGCTCGGCCGCCGGGTCCCGGAAGCCGCTGTCGGTCGGCCAGTCGGCGATCACGACCGACTCGCCGCCGGTCAGCGTGGTCCACAGGGTCTCCGTGACGAACGGGACCACCGGGTGCAGCAGCCGCAGCGTGACGTCGAGGACCTCGCCGAGGACGCGCTGGGAGACCTCGGCCGGCTCGCCGCCCGCCTGGAAGACGGTCTTGGACAGCTCCACGTACCAGTCGAAGACCTCGTCCCACGCGAAGTGGAAGAGGGCGTCGGAGAGCTTGGCGAACTGGAAGTCGTCGTAGTAGGCGTCGACTTCGGCGACCACCGAGTTCAGCCGGGAGAGGATCCAGCGGTCGGTCGCGGACATCTTCGCCGGCTCCGGCAGCGGGCCCTGGACCGTCGCGCCGTTCATCAGCGCGAAGCGGGTCGCGTTCCAGATCTTGTTGGCGAAGTTGCGCGAACCCTGGACCCAGTCCTCGCCGATCGGCACGTCCACGCCCGGGTTGGCGCCGCGGGCCAGGGTGAAGCGCAGGGCGTCGGAGCCGTACTTGTCCATCCAGTCCAGCGGGTTGACCGCGTTGCCGAAGGACTTCGACATCTTCTTGCCGAACTGGTCGCGGACCATGCCGTGCAGGGCGATGGTGTGGAACGGCGGGGTGCCGTCCATCGCGTACAGGCCGAACATCATCATCCGGGCGACCCAGAAGAAGAGGATGTCGTAGCCGGTGACCAGGACGGAGTTCGGGTAGAACTTCGCGAGCGACTCGGTCCGCTCGGGCCAGCCGAGGGTGGAGAACGGCCACAGGCCGGAGGAGAACCAGGTGTCGAGGACGTCGGTGTCCTGGCGCCAGCCCTCGCCGGCCGGCGGCTCTTCGTCGGGGCCGACGCAGACGACCTCGCCGTTCGGGCCGTACCACACCGGGATGCGGTGGCCCCACCACAGCTGGCGCGAGATGCACCAGTCGTGGAGGTTGTCGACCCAGTCGAAGTACCGCTTCTCCATCTCCTGCGGATGGATCTTGACCTTGCCGTCGCGGACGGCGTCGCCGGCGGCCTTGGCCAGCGGGCCGACCTTCACCCACCACTGCATCGACAGGCGCGGCTCGATGGTGGTCTTGCAGCGCGAGCAGTGGCCGACGGAGTGGACGTAGGGCCGCTTCTCGGCGACGATCCGGCCCTCGGCGCGCAGCGCGGCGACGATCGCCGAGCGGGCCTCCAGGCGGTCCATGCCCTGGAAGGGGCCGTGGACGGTGATGACGGCGTGCTCGTCCATCACGGTGATGGACGGCAGGTCGTGGCGCTGGCCGATCTCGAAGTCGTTCGGGTCGTGGGCCGGGGTGACCTTGACGGCGCCGGTGCCGAACTCCGGGTCGACGTGGGTGTCGGCGACGACCGGGATGGAGCGGTCGGTCAGCGGCAGCCGGATGAGCTTGCCGACGAGGTGCTTGTAGCGCTCGTCGTCGGGGTGGACGGCGACGGCCGTGTCACCGAGCATCGTCTCGGCGCGGGTGGTGGCCACGACGATGGAGTCCTCCCCGTCGCCGTAGCGCATGGAGACCAGCTCGCCGTCGTCGTCCTGGTACTCGACCTCGATGTCCGAGATGGCCGTCAGACAGCGCGGGCACCAGTTGATGATGCGCTCGGCGCGGTAGATCAGCTCGTCGTCGTAGAGCTTCTTGAAGATGGTCTGGACGGCCTTGGACAGGCCCTCGTCCATGGTGAAGCGCTCGCGGGACCAGGCCACGCCGTCGCCGAGGCGGCGCATCTGGCCGCTGATCTGGCCGCCGGACTCGGCCTTCCACTGCCACACGCGCTCCACGAAGGCCTCGCGGCCCAGGTCGTGGCGGGACTTGCCCTCCTTGCCCAGCTCGCGCTCGACCACGTTCTGGGTGGCGATGCCGGCGTGGTCCATGCCGGGCTGCCACAGCGTCTCGTAGCCCTGCATGCGCTTGCGGCGGGTGAGGGCGTCGATCAGGGTGTGCTCGAAGGCGTGCCCGAGGTGCAGGCTGCCCGTGACGTTCGGCGGCGGGATGACGATGGTGTACGGCGGCTTGTCGCTCTTGGCGTCCGCGTCGAAGTAACCCCGCTCTACCCAGCGCTCGTACAACGGCCCCTCTACATCGGCCGGCGCGTACTGGGTCGGCAGTTCGGTGTCGGGCTTGGGGGGCTGCTGCTGAGCGTTGTCGGTCACGGGGGCCAGTTTAGAGGTGTCACGGGGCCGTCCCGAAACGCGTTCCTTCTGTGACAAGGCCTTCGTTCTGTAACGGTGCGGCCCCCGGTGCCGTGTGTTTCCCGGGCCTGGGCCAGGATGTCAGGAACACATAAGCTTCTGGAGGGGAACCCAGGAATGAGCAACAACCAGCCGGGCCCGTACGGCCAGCCGCCCCAGCAGCCGGGACCGTACGGCCAGCCGGGGCAGCCTGGGCCGTACGGCCAGCCGGGCCCCTACGGCCAGCAGCCGCAGGCTCCCCAGCCCGGCTACGGCTACCCCCAGCAGGCCCCTCCGGCACCGCAGCCCGGGTACGGCTACCCGCAGCAGGGCATGCCGCCGCAGGGCGCCCCGCAGGGCACGCCCCCGCAGCCGGGCCCGTACGGCCAGCAGCCCCAGCAGCCGGGACCGTACGGACAGCAGCCGAACCCCTACGGCCAGCAGCCCTACGGCGTGCCGCCGCAGCCGCCGCAGCCGGCCGGCGGGAAGAAGAAGACCGGTCTGATCATCGGCGCGGTGGCCGTGGTGGCCGCACTGGCGGTCGGCGGGTACTTCGTGCTCGGCGGCAGCGGCGGGGGCGGTGTCGCGGACGACGGCCCGCACAAGCTGACCACGCCGGCCACGGTGCTGACCGAGTACAAGAAGAAGGACGGCGACAGCGACACGATGACGAAGGAGGATCTGAAGGACGCCGAGAAGTGGGGCGTGCACGATCCGAAGGACGTCAGCGCCGAGTACGAGTCCGGTGACGACAGCAACCCGCTGAGCAAGAAGAGGATCAACTTCGGCGGTGTGTACGGCACGATCGACGACCCCGAGAAGGCCGTCGACGCGATGTTCGCCTACATGAAGACCAAGGCCCAGGAGGAGAAGGACAGCGAGGTCACCCTGAACGGCGAGCCGAAGGCGTACTCGCCGGCCGGGCTCGACGGCGCGGTCCTCAAGTGCCAGCAGGCCAGCGCCCCCACCGGCGCGAGCAACGGCGGGCCGAAGAACGTGACGATGAGCATCTGCATCTGGGGCGACCACAGCACCCTCGGCCTGGTCATGCCGATGGACGTCGCCAACCTCGCGGCGGGCCGCAGCAGCGACCCGTCGGCCGACGCGGAACTCACCGCCAAGTTCCGCGCCGCGGTGCGTGTGAAGGCCTGACGGCCTCCGCCACGGCGAAGGGGCCTCGGTCGGCTGACCGGGGCCCCTTCTTCGCGTGCGCGTACGGCGGTTACGCCGTCTTCTGCTCGCCCGAGCCCCGGCCGCGGGCGTCCCGCGGGATCAGGGTGGGGTTGACGTTGGAGAGGACCACGTCGGCGGTGATGACCACGCGGGCCACGTCCTTGCGGGACGGGACCTCGTACATCACGCCCTGGAGGACCTCCTCCATGATGGCGCGCAGGCCGCGGGCGCCGGTCTGGCGCAGGATGGCCTGGTCGGCGATGGCCTCCAGCGCCTCGCGCTCGAAGTCCAGCTCCACGCCGTCGAGTTCGAACAGGCGCTGGTACTGCTTGACCAGGGCGTTGCGCGGCTCGACCAGGATCTTCAGCAGCGCCTCGCGGTCCAGGTTGTGCACGGATGTGATCACGGGCAGCCGGCCGATGAACTCGGGGATCATGCCGAACTTGACCAGGTCCTCCGGCATGACGTCCTCGAAGACGTCCTTGGCCTCCAGCTCGCGCTTGGACAGGATCGTCGCGCCGAAGCCGATGCCCTTGGCGCCGGCCCGGGCCTCGATGATCTTCTCCAGGCCCGCGAAGGCGCCGCCCACGATGAACAGCACGTTCGTCGTGTCGATCTGGATGAACTCCTGGTGCGGGTGCTTGCGGCCGCCCTGCGGCGGGACCGAGGCCGTCGTGCCCTCCAGGATCTTCAGCAGCGCCTGCTGGACGCCCTCGCCGCTCACGTCCCGGGTGATCGACGGGTTCTCGCTCTTGCGGGCGACCTTGTCGATCTCGTCGATGTAGATGATCCCGGTCTCGGCCTTCTTGACGTCGTAGTCCGCCGCCTGGATCAGCTTCAGCAGGATGTTCTCGACGTCCTCGCCGACATAGCCCGCCTCGGTCAGCGCCGTGGCGTCGGCGATCGCGAACGGGACGTTCAGCATGCGCGCCAGGGTCTGTGCCAGCAGGGTCTTGCCGGAGCCGGTGGGACCGAGCAGCAGGATGTTGGACTTCGCCAGTTCGATCGCGTCGTCCCGGCCGCTCGCGCCGCCGTTCTCGCCCGCCTGGACCCGCTTGTAGTGGTTGTACACCGCGACCGAGAGTGCCTTCTTGGCGGCCTCCTGGCCGACCACGTAGCCCTCGAGGAACTCGTAGATCTCGCGCGGCTTGGGCAGCTCCTCCCAGCGCACCTCGCTGGTCTCCGCGAGCTCTTCCTCGATGATCTCGTTGCAGAGATCGATGCACTCGTCGCAGATGTACACACCGGGCCCTGCGATGAGCTTCTTGACCTGCTTCTGGCTCTTGCCGCAGAACGAGCACTTGAGCAGATCGCCGCCGTCACCGATGCGTGCCACGGTGTGCTTCCCCTTCGCCTGGGAGACGCCTGGACGTCATGAGTCCAGCGGCTCCTGGTGCTGCCTTATGTCCGACGGTACCTTGCCGGGCCCGGTGTTCGGGCCCCCCTTGGCAGGGTTCACTTTGCCGTGCACCGCGCCAAGGGGGGCTCGGAGTGCCGCGTGCCGCGTCAGCGGACGGCGGCGTTGTTCAGCTTGCGGGTGGAGATGATCTGGTCGACGAGGCCGTACTCCAGCGCCTCCTCGGCCGTGAGGATCTTGTCGCGCTCGATGTCCTCGCGGACCTTCTCGATCGGCCGGTTGGAGTGCTTGGCCAGCATGTTCTCCAGCTGCTCGCGCATCCGGGTGAACTCGTTGGCGATGATCTCCAGGTCCGAGAGCTGACCACGGCCGGTGGAGCCGGCCGGCTGGTGGATCAGCACCCGGGAGTTCGGCAGCGCCATGCGCTTGCCGGGCGTGCCGGCGGCGAGCAGGATGGCCGCGGCGGAGGCCGCCTGGCCCATGCAGACCGTCTGGATGTCGGGCTTCACGAACTGCATCGTGTCGTAGATCGCCGTCAGCGCGGTCATGTCGCCGCCGGGGCTGTTGATGTAGATCGAGATGTCCCGGTCGGGGTCCATCGACTCCAGGCACAGCAGCTGCGCCATGACGTCGTTGGCGGAGGCGTCGTCGATCTGGACGCCCAGGAAGATCACGCGCTCCTCGAAGAGCTTCGCGTACGGGTCGTACTCGCGGATGCCCTGGGAGGTGCGCTCGACGAAGCGCGGGATGACGTAGCGGCTGTCGGGCCGGGGGCCCTCGTACATACCGCTGGCGGCGCCGGGGAAGTTGCTCATGGGGTTCACCGTCCTGGTGGCGTTCGGGGGGCTGGTGTCTCGGCGGTGCGTGGCGTGGCCGGGCCGGTCAGGCACCGGTGCCGCCGCCTCCCGGAACACCCGAGGCGTGCGTGATGATCTCGTCAATGAGACCGTACTCCTTGGCCTCTTCCGGGGTGAACCAGCGGTCGCGGTCGCCGTCGCGGATGATCGTCTCGACGGACTGACCGGAGTGGAAAGCGGTCAGCTCCGACATGCGCTTCTTGGTGCGCATCAGGTACTCGGCCTGGATCTTGATGTCCGAGACCGTACCGCCGAGGCCGGCGGAGCCCTGGTGCATCATGATGTCCGCGTGCGGCAGGGCGAAGCGCTTGCCGGCGCTGCCGCCGGTGAGCAGGAACTGGCCCATCGAGGCCGCCATGCCCATCGCGATGGTGACCACGTCGTTCGGGATGTACTGCATGGTGTCGTAGATCGCCATGCCGGCCGTCACCGAGCCGCCGGGGCTGTTGATGTAGAGGTAGATGTCCTTGTCCGGATCGGCGGCAAGGAGCAGCAGCTGCGCCGTGATCTTGTTGGCGATGTCGTCGTCAACCTGCTGGCCGAGGAAGATGATCCGCTCGTTGAGCAGCCGGTTGTAGACCTGGTCGCCGAGGCCACCACCGATGGAAGGCTCGCCGGCGGCGGAGGGCATCAGATTCGTCACGTATCCACCTGCTCGTCTTACGACGGCGCCGGGCCGTCTCACGTCGTCCTGCCGGAGGCTTGGCGGGGGGTTTCAGGAGACTCCCCTGCCCCCGTATTCATGGACCCTAACGCTCAGCCTCCTTCGGGGAATCCCGGAGATGGGAGTGTTCGCCGGGGGCGTAGCGCGGGGCTTTCACCGGACGCGGGGTGCGGGGC
>NZ_JACBWZ010000580.1 GCF_013870595.1 Streptomyces sp. WELS2
CCGCCAGCCGGTCCCGCAGCCGCGTCTGGGCCGCGATGCGGGCGTCCAGGACGGCCAGCCGGTCCCGGGCGACCTCCAGCGCCTTCGGGGAGGCGGGACCGGCGGTGACGTCGCCGTCGAGGCAGGGCAGGAACACCTGGACGTCGTCCAGGGTGAGGCCCGCCGCGAGCAGTCGGCGGATGTTGCGCACCCGTACGACCGCGTCGGCGTCGTACTCGCGGTAGCCGTTGGGCGCGCGGGTGGAGGTGATCAGGCCCTGCTGTTCGTAGTGGCGCAGGGCGCGCGGTGTCGCTCCGGTCGCCTCGGCCAGCTCACCGATCCGCACGCGCGCCCCCGTTCCCCTCCGCCCGCACCCGTCGTCGTCCGCCGTCCCCCGTGCCGGCGCCCGTCAGCCCAGGACCGAGGTGAGGAACTCGCCGACCCAGGCCAGCAGTTCCCGGCCGACCAGCGGCTTGCCGCCGACCTTGGCGGTCTTCGGGCGCGGGACCAGCACCTGGTGGGCGGCCGGCTTGACGACCGTGCCCGGGTAGAGCCGCTTGAGCCGCAGTTCCTGGGACTCGCGCAGCTCCACCGGGGCGAAGCGGACGTTGGTGCCCTGGAGCACGATCTCGCCGACGCCGCAGGCCCGCGCGAGCATCCTCAGGCCGGCCACCAGCAGCAGGTTCTCCACCGGTTCGGGCAGCTTGCCGTAGCGGTCGGTGAGTTCCTCGCGGACGGCCTTGATGTCCTCCTCGCTGTTGGCGGAGGCGATCGAGCGGTAGGCCTGGAGGCGCAGGCGCTCGCCGGGCGCGTAGTCGTGCGGGACGTGCGCGTCGACGGGCAGCTCGATCTTGACCTCGAGCGGCGGCTCCTCCTCGATTTCGCCGGTCTCCAGCTGGCGCCGGTAGTCGGCGACGGCCTCGCCGACCATGCGGACGTACAGATCGAAGCCGACGCCCGCGATGTGCCCGGACTGCTCGCCGCCGAGGAGGTTTCCGGCGCCGCGGATCTCCAGATCCTTCATCGCCACGTACATGCCCGCGCCCATCTCGGTGTGCTGGGCGATGGTCGCCAGACGCTCGTGCGCGGTCTCGGTGAGCGGCTTCTCCGGCGGGTAGAGGAAGTAGGCGTAACCGCGCTCGCGGCCACGGCCGACCCGGCCGCGCAGCTGGTGCAGCTGGGACAGGCCGAAGGTGTCGCCGCGCTCGACGATCAGGGTGTTGGCGTTGGAGATGTCGATGCCGGACTCCACGATCGTGGTCGACACCAGCACGTCGAACTTCTTCTCCCAGAAGTCGACCACGACCTGCTCCAGCGCGGACTCCGACATCTGGCCGTGGGCGGTGGCGATGCGCGCCTCGGGGACGATCTCGCGGAGCTTGGCCGCCGCGCGGTCGATGGACTCGACGCGGTTGTGGATGTAGAAGACCTGGCCCTCGCGCAGCAGTTCGCGGCGGATGGCGGCGCCGATCTGCTTCTCCTCGTACGGCCCGACGAAGGTGAGCACCGGGTGGCGCTCCTCGGGGGGTGTGGTGATGGTGGACATCTCGCGGATGCCGGTCACCGCCATCTCCAGGGTGCGCGGGATCGGGGTCGCGGACATGGTCAGCACGTCGACGTTGGCGCGGAGCTTCTTCAGCTGCTCCTTGTGCTCGACGCCGAAGCGCTGCTCCTCGTCGACGATGACCAGGCCGAGGTCCTTGAACCTGGTCTCGGAGGAGAACAGGCGGTGGGTGCCGATGACGACGTCCACCGAGCCGTCCTTCAGGCCTTCCAGGACGGCCTTGGCCTCGGTGTCGGTCTGGAAGCGGGACAGGGCGCGCACGTTGACGGGGAACTGCGCGTACCGCTCGGAGAACGTGCCGTAGTGCTGCTGCACCAGCAGGGTGGTGGGCACCAGCACGGCGACCTGCTTGCCGTCCTGTACGGCCTTGAAGGCGGCCCGCACCGCGATCTCGGTCTTGCCGTAGCCGACGTCGCCGCAGATCAGCCGGTCCATCGGGACCGACTTCTCCATGTCCTCCTTGACCTCGGCGATGGTGGTGAGCTGGTCGGGCGTCTCGGCGTAGGGGAAGGCGTCCTCCAGCTCGCGCTGCCAGGGGGTGTCGGCGCCGAAGGAGTGGCCGGGGGCGGCCATGCGCGCGCTGTACAGCTTGATCAGGTCGGCGGCGATCTCCTTGACGGCCTTCTTGGCGCGGGCCTTGGTCTTGGTCCAGTCGGCGCCGCCGAGGCGGTGCAGGGTGGGTGCCTCGCCGCCGACGTACTTGGTGATCTGCTCCAGCTGGTCGGTCGGGATGTACAGCCGGTCGCCGGGCTGGCCGCGCTTGGCGGGCGCGTACTCCACGACGAGGTACTCGCGGGTGGCGCCCTGCACGGTGCGCTGCACCATCTCGATGTACCGGCCGACGCCGTGCTGTTCGTGGACGATGTAGTCGCCCGGCTCCAGGGTGAGCGGGTCGATGGTCTTGCGGCGGCGGGCCGGCATGCGGGCGCCCTCGCGGCCGGCGGTGCGCTGCCCGGTCAGGTCGGTCTCGGTGAGCACGGCCAGCTTGAGCGCGGCGTCCACGAAGCCGTACTCGATGGAGCCGCAGGAGACGTGCACCACGGAGGGGGAGAGTTCGCCGAGGTCGGCGTCCAGGCGGGCGGCGATGCCCTCGCCGCCGAGCACCTCCACGGTGCGGGCGGCCGGGCCGTGGCCCTCGGTGACGAACACCGTGCGCCAGCCGTCGGCGAGCCAGCCCTTGGTGTCGGCGAGGGCGCGCGCGGTGTCGCCGCGGTAGGTCTCGGGCGCGTGCATGCCGAGCTTGAGGGTGTCGGCGTCGCCCGCGGCGTCGTCGGCGGCGAACGGGGAGACCGACCACCACATCATGCCCAGTTCGCGCGCGCGGTCGCGGACGTCGGCGATGGACCACAGGGAGGCAGCACCCACGTCGATGGGGGCCTCGCCGCCGCCGGCGGTGGCCGCCCAGGACGCCTGGAGGAACTCCTGGCTGGTGGCGACGAGGTCGGCGGCGCGGGTGCGGACCCGCTCCGGGTCGCAGACGACGGCCATGGCGCCCGCGGGCAGCACGTCGAGCAGCAGCTCCATGTCGTCCACCAGGACCGGGGCGAGGGACTCCATGCCCTCCACCGCGATGCCCTCGGCGATCTTGCCGAGCAGTTCGCCCAGCTCGGGGTGGTCCTCGGCGAGGGCACGCGCGCGGGCGCGGACGTCGTCGGTGAGCAGCAGCTCGCGGCACGGGGGCGCCCACAGGTCGTGTTCGGCGACTTCGAGGGAGCGCTGGTCGGCGACCTTGAAGTAGCGGATCTCCTCGACCTCGTCGCCCCAGAACTCGATGCGCAGGGGGTGTTCCTCGGTGGGCGGGAACACGTCCAGGATGCCGCCGCGCACGGCGAACTCGCCGCGCTTCTCGACGAGCTCCACGCGCGCGTAGGCGGCGGCCGCGAGGGCTTCGACGACGTCGTCCAGGTCGGCGCTCTGGCCGGTGCGCAGGGCCACCGGTTCCAGGTCGCCGAGGCCCTTGACCTGCGGCTGGAGCACGGAGCGCACGGGGGCCACGACGACGGAGACGGGTCCGGTCTCGGGGTCGTCGGGGCGGGGGTGGGCGAGGCGGCGCAGGACGGCGAGGCGGCGGCCGACGGTGTCGCTGCGGGGGCTGAGCCGCTCGTGCGGGAGGGTCTCCCAGGAGGGGTACTCCACGACGCCCTCGGGCGGCAGCAGGGAGCGCAGGGCGGCGGCCAGGTCCTCGGCCTCGCGGCCGGTCGCCGTGACCGCCAGCACCGGGCGGCCGGCGTCCCGGGCCAGGGCGGCGACGGCGAAGGGCCGGGCCGCCGGGGGGCCGACCAGGTCGACGTGCGGGCGGTTGCCGTCCGCTGCCGCGCGCATCGCTTCCGCGAGGGCGGGGTCCTTGACGACGGCGTCGAGCAGACCGTGCAGGCTCATGGAGGCTTTTTCCGTCCAGGGGGTCGGCAACACGAAGGGCCCGACTCGTGTGACGGGCCGGGGCTGTCCAGCGTACGACGGTGTCGGCGGCGGTGCCGGGGCCTGTGGATAACCCGGGCGCACGCGCCCTGGGCGCGGGCCACGGACACGAGCCCTGTGGACAACTCGCGGACGGTGCGGCACACGACCCGGCGCCGGGAAGCC
>NZ_JACBWZ010000581.1 GCF_013870595.1 Streptomyces sp. WELS2
GCGCGCCCCGGAGAGACGGGCGTCCCGTCACCCGGGTCCCGGGTCCCGGGTCCCGGGTCCCGGGTCAACACCGTGCCGGACCGCCGTCACACGAACAGCCCAGCCGCCGTCGCCGTGTCCGCACTGGACGGCGCGGCGCCCTGCCGTTGAAAGGGTGATCCCCGGCCGATCGGCGTGACCCGCCCCGCACGGCGCCGTTGAACGGGAAGTGCGGCGGCTGGCCTGCCGCCGCGCGCTTCCCCAGCCACAAGCAACAAAAGGAGAACGTGATGTCTCGCATCGCGAAGGCGACCGCTGTCGCCCTGGGCGCCGGCGCCGTGGTGGTCAGCGGGTCCGGGCTCGCCCTGGCCGACGCGGACGCCCACGGCGCGGCCGTCGGCAGCCCGGGTGTGATTTCCGGCAACGTGATCCAGGTGCCGATCGGCATCCCGATCAACGTGTGCGGCAACACCATCGACATCATCGGCCTGCTGAACCCGGCCTTCGGCAACGCCTGCGCCAACAAGGGCGACGAGTTCAAGCCGGGCAAGCCCGGCAAGCCCGGTCCCACCAAGCCCGGCAAGCCCGGCAACCACAGCCACGGCAACGACGGCTACGGCCACTGAGCCGTCGCCGTCGCGCGGACAAGAGCCCCGGCACTCCGAGCGCCGGGGCCTTGTCGCGCCCACCGCACACCCCCTCACGCGCCCCCGGCGCACCCCCTCCAGCGCACCCGGCAGACCCTCACGCGTACCGGTAGACCCGGCTCATGTCCTCCAGCTGGTCCGGTGTCTCGTCCCACGGCGGCAGCTTCTGGTGCCGGGCCACGACCCGGCCGTGCTGGGCGTCACCGGCGCGGGGCGGCTCGGCCGGCAGATAGCGCCGGCCGCGGTGGGCCCGCTGCCAGCGGTGCCACTGGAGGTCCAGGAAGGCGTGGTGCAGCCAGAACACCGGGTCGTTGACGGACGCGCCGCCGAGCATGGCGCCGCCGACCCAGCGGTGTACCCGGTTGTGGTTGCGCCAGGAGGCGCTGCCGCTGCCGCTCCCCCACCCCTCCAGCTTGTTGCGGAAACCCTTGCGGACGGTCGAGTCCCAGGGCGGGGCGTCGTAGAGGGGGTCGTCGAGCGCCCACTGCAACTCGCTCCGCGTGGGCAGTTGGATGGGGGCGGCCGAACGGCCCAGGTCCCGGGTGAGGAACCTGCCGTCGGTGACGCCCTCCTTGATGGTCCAGTGACCCGCCGCGTAGGCGAACGGACCCGTCATCACCTGCCGGTCGGAGTGGCGCCCGTTCCCGCCGAGCAGGTCCTTCGTCCACGGCACCGAGGTCGTCGTACGGTCCCGGGTCCAGTCCCAGTACGGCACCGTCACCGACGAGTCGACCCGGCGCAGGGCCCGCTCCAGCTCCAGCAGGAACCTGCGGTGCCAGGGCAGGAAGGACGGCGCCATGTGGGCGCTGCGCAGGCCCGCCTCTCCGTCGGCGCTGTAGTAGTCGATGTGCATCCGCACGAACTCGTCGTACTCGCCGCGCCGTTTGAGCGCGAGCAGCGCGTTCACGAACCGGCGCCGCTCCCCGGCGCCGAGCGCCGCGACGTTCTTACGCACGTACGCCATGCCGTCCCCCCGTGTGCGCGTGGCCGCCGGTGTGGCCGGTGGCCGGCCCGGCCTCCGTCAGGTCGCGCAGCCGCCGGCCGGGCCCCATCTCGTCCACGGCCGCCCGGGTCGCCTCCAGTGGCGTCCGGTACGACGTGTAGTGGTCGACCATGCTCAGCCAGGAGCCGTCGGCCCGGCGCATCAGGTGCAGCGGGCGGCCGTCCACGGTGATCCGCCAAGCCTCGCCCGCCGCTTGACGCCCCACCGCGGGCACCAGGACGCCCTGGATTCGGCGGCCCCGGTAGGTCTCGTCGAAGGCGCCGTCGTCGTCCGGCCCGGCCGGGTGCCCGGGCCGGGAGGCGGCGACGAGCGGGGTCAGCGCCAGTGCGGCGGCGGAGGCCAGCAGCCCCCGCGCCCACTCCCTGCGGGACCGTCCGGCCCCGGCCTCCCGATGTACCCCGGCTTCCCGGTGAACCCCGGCCTCCTGATGGGGCCCGACCGCCACTTCGCCGACACCGACGACCATGTTCGCTCCTCGTCCGGGTGCAGATGTCCGTACCGGCTAACCGGCCGAGGGCGCGCGGGGTCACCGCCGTAGAGCCATACGAGCCATACGAGCCATACGAGCCACACGAACCGCATGAGCCGCCTGAGCCGCCTGAGCCACGTGAGTGGGGCCGTGGGGGACGGAGGGACCCGTCGGGCCGTACGGGTCCTGGGTCAGCGGCCCGGGCCCGTGGCCAGGTTGCCGTCGGCGGCGGTGCGCAGGACCGGGGCGAGGACACCGGCCTGGGGGAGCTTGGCGGACGGGAGGCCGAAGCGGTCCGCGTCCGGTGCGGTCAGGGGGGCGTCCAGGGCCAGGCCGGGGGCGAGGGCCCGTACGTCACCGGCGGGCGCCTTCACCTCGAGGTGGTCGAAGTCCTCGCCCATGAGGCGCGGCAGCGGGGCCCTGCCGTCCAGGCCCGGCAGCCCGCCGCTCACCGGCAGCTGGGGCAGGGTCCGGTCGGGCAGCAGCCGGCCGGTGACGTAGCGGGGCCCCTCGGGGGCGCCGGGCTTGACCAGCGGGACCTCGGCGCGGAGCCTGGGCACCTCCATGCCGAGTGCCTGGGACACCCCGCCCAGGGGCACGGGGACGGGAACCGTACCGGCCGCGGCGGCGGGGCCGGCGGCTCCCACGGTGGCCGCGATGCCCGTGACGACGGCGGCGAGGGTGCCTCGGGTGAGGGTGATCGGCTTCATGGCAGGTACGGGCCCTTTCGGAAATGCGGGGGTTCGACGTCCGTACCGCGTAACGAGCGGAAATGGCCCGCATTTCACAATTCCCCCGGGTGCCGTAATAGTCAGCTCGTCCAGAAGTCCCACCAGCGGTCGGTACGAGAATTCCGGCCGGGGTTGCCGGGCCCGGGGGCCGGGCGTCAGGTGCGCAGGCCGCGGGCGGGCAGATAGACGTGCGCGGCGGCGTCGGTGGTCTCCGGGGAGCCGGCGAACGCGGCCAGCTCGGGTCCCTCCACCGAGCGGCGGGGACCGGCCGACGGGCAGATCCGGGTGGTGAACATGAAGTAGGCGTACCCGAGTTCGCCGACCGCCTCCAGCCAGTCCGCCGGCGGGGTGGCCTGGCGGCTGATCTGCGGCATCTGCAGCACGATCTGCCCGGCGAGGACCAGCATGGAGACCTTCAGGCTGGGCCGGGCCATACCGATCACGGGCTCGCCGCCCACGGGCAGGTCCATGTCCTTCAGGAGCCGGGCGACGGCGGCGGACGCGGCCTCGGGGCCGTCGGGGCCGTCGCCCAGGGAGCAGGCGAGCAGACAGGGGGTGTGGCCCCCGCCCTCCTCGTTCCTGGCCATCCAGGCGAGCAGCGCGAGGGTGCCGAGGTCGGCGGCGCGGAAGGGGCGGGTTTCGCTTGATGCTGTGGTCATCGCGCGACCATATCGACGGGCGGTGGCGCGGCCCGGTGCTCTCTCACCCGTCCGGAGCAGCGTCCGGGACCTCGCCACACGATCGGGCGACGTGGTCCCGGACGTACCGGGGCGGGGCCGGGAGCGGGCGTCAGCGCAGGGGCAGACCGCCGAGCAGCCCCCGCTGGTTGAGCGTCGTGGTGGCGCCCTTGACGCTGCTCAGCACGGAGTCCTTGTTCTCGGTGTCGAGCGCGTCCGACTGGTGCCGGATCGGCATCAGGTCCCGCACGCCGGGCGGGTGCTCCGTCAGCTGGGCGAGTCCGCCGTTGAGGCTCATGGGCGGCAGGTGCTGGGCGTCGTAGGCGAACGCGGGCGCGGTGACGCCGACGAGGGCCACGGAACCGGCGACGGCGGCGGCGGCCTTGAGGGACTTCATCGTTTTCCTTTCTTGGCAACTCACGTCACCCAGGAAATGCGGACGCCCTGCTCAACGATTTCCGGGCGGGCCGGAAACCCCGCGTGGAGAAGACATATGAGATCCCCCGCGCACCAAGGGACGTCCCGTCAGCCGGCCGGGGCCGGGCCGGGCGCGGCACCCCGACGCGCCCGAGTACGCGCCCCCGAGCTGATCGGCAAGGGCGGCTGG
>NZ_JACBWZ010000582.1 GCF_013870595.1 Streptomyces sp. WELS2
TACAAGGTGCCGCTCGGCGTCGTCGCCGTCTACTCCGCCTCCAACTTCCCCTTCGCCTTCTCCGTCGCCGGCGGCGACACCGCGAGCGCGCTCGCCGCGGGCTGCCCCGTCGTCGTCAAGTCCCACCCCGACCACCCGGCGCTGTCCGAGCGGGTCGCCGAGGTGCTGCGCCGGGCCGCCGCCGAACACGGCATCCCCGAGGCTGTCGTCGGCCTGGTGCACGGCTTCCAGGCCGGCATCGAACTGATCAAGCACCCGCTGGTCGCCGCGGCCGGCTTCACCGGCTCCGTCCGCGGCGGCCGGGCGCTGTTCGACGCCGCCGCCGCGCGCCCGGTGCCGATCCCGTTCCACGGCGAACTCGGCTCGCTGAACCCGGTCCTGGTGACCGAGGCCGCCGCGGCCGAGCGGGCCGAGGAGATCGGCGGCGGGCTCGCCGGGTCGATGACCCTCGGCGTCGGCCAGTTCTGCGTCAAGCCCGGACTGGTGCTGGTGCCCTCCGGCGGGGCCGGCGACCAGCTGGTGAAGTCGCTGGCCGACGCCGTCGCCGGCACCGAGGCCGGGGTGCTGCTCGACCACCGCATGCGGGACAACTTCGTCGCCGGCGTGGCCGAACGCGCCCAGCTGCCCGACGTGGACGCGCCCGTCACGCCGGGCGAGGGCGGCGAGCACACCGTCAGCGCCGGCTTCCTCACCGTGCCGGCGGCGAAGCTGGCCGAGGAGGGCGAGCACGACCTGCTCCTGGAGGAGTGCTTCGGGCCGGTCACGGTGGTGGCCCGCTACGCCGACGAGCAGGAGGCCAAGGCCGTCCTGTCCCGGCTCCCGGGCAACCTCACGGCGACGGTCCAGCTCTCCTCGCAGGAGGCCGCCGGCCAGGGCCGGGGACCGGAGCTGCTCGCCGAGCTGACCCCGCTGGCCGGGCGGGTCCTGGTCAACGGCTGGCCCTCCTCGGACAGTTCCGGTACGAGCGCGCCGATGGCCCGCAGCGGGGCCAGCGCCCGGTACGCCGCCCGCGCGCCGAGGTTGCGGGCGCGGGCGTAGGTCACGAGCCCGTACGCGGTCAGCGGGGTCCAGCGGGGCGTCTCCCACCACTCGTGGTCCAGGTCCTCGTCCGGGTCCGCGGCGATCAGCACCGCCGTCTCGTGCCAGGTCGGGGCGAACTCCCCCAGCTCCTCGGGCGGGCGCGGGGCGACCAGGCCGGCGTCCAGCCCGAGGTTCCCGGCCTCCCGGTGCGCGGTGTCCCACAGCACCGACAGCTTCTGCCGCAGCCGCTGACTGCCGCTGAAGAGCACGGCCGAGGTGGCCGGTACGGGATAGTCGGCGCCCACCCAGCTGGGATCCTCCCCGGAGAACGCGTACCTGCTGGGCGTCGGCAGGTCGTCCCAGGCGCACAGCAGGCGTCCGGCGTCGGGCAGCCGCACCCCGGCCGCCCGCAACTCGTCGGCGTACCAGGACAGTTCCTCCCACGACATCTCGTGGGAGCGGACGAACGCCAGGTCGCGCAGCGAGACGCCGTCCTCCAGCCGGACGCCCGCGTCGTGCAGCCACCGTACGAGGTTGCCCGTGTCGGGGGAGGGGACCACGTCCCGGCCGGGCGAGCGCCTGGTGTAGCGCCGGCGGAGGACCACCGCGAGGCCCTCCGTCTCGCGGGCCAGGACGCGTTCGGCCTCCCACACGGTGAGCTCCGACTCCGCGGCCAGCTCCACCGTGGCGGCCCAGGGCAGCACGGGGCGGCCCGCACCGTCGTGGCCGATGTAGTGGCGCAGGACGGGGAACACCTCCGGGGACACGGCGTCCCACCGGGCGGCCAGGACGGGATCGGGCGTGGGGCGGCCCAGCCAGGCGAAGTCGGCCGTCCGGCGCGTCACCTCGGCCGTGCCGAGGCCGGTGGCGGCGGCCACCAGTGGTACGTCCCAGGGGTGGATCGCGGGCCGCGCCCGGTGCTCGTCCTCCTTCAGGTAGAGGAGCTTCAGCTCGTCCGCCGTGCAGACGTGGTCGCGGTGACGGTCCGGGACGTCCCCCAGGGGCCGTCCCACGAAGGGCGCGTACCGGGCGCACGCCTCGGCCAGCTCGCCGAGGGGCTTGTCGAAGCGGGCGGAGGCGCGGACGATGCCGGAGAGATCGTCCGGGGCGTGCCGGTAGTACATCTCGTCGGCGACCCGCCGCTTGCGGGGCAGGGGCCGCCCCCAGACGCTGATCCTTAGCCCGTCCAGCGGATCGCGCTCGCTGCCCAGCAGCCCCTGCATGACGCACCAGTCGACGAAGGACGGTTTCCATTCCAGGTCGCCGTCGCGGAGAACGGCGGGTCCGGCCAGCCGCGGATGTGCGAGGCGCAGGCCACGCGTCACGCGCAGCACCTCCGCCACCGTCGTGTCCTGTCTGTCGGCGGCCTGGACCGCGGCACGCCAGTCGCCACCGACGTTCGTCGCGATGTCGGACCAGCCCGGCCGCGGGACGGGGTGGCCCGCCAGGGACAGCGGAACCGCCTGGTCCCGGGTCCGGAACCCGGGGCCGAGGACGGCCAGCCGCCAGGGCCGGACCGCCCGCGCGAGCTCCTTCTCCTTGTGCCCGCCCCGGTCGTCGAGGGAGTTGTCCAGCCTGAACCAGCCGACCTCGTCGAGATCCACCCGCCGGCCGAGGTCGTCCGACACCAGGACGCCGCGTCCGCGCAGGGCCTTGCCCAGCACACGGGCGATCGAGGGCTCACGGGATTCCATCTCCCACAGCCACTTCAGGCTCGGCGCGGCCCCGCCGGCGAGGGCGTGGGCGCCCCGCTCGAACTGCTCGTGGGCCCACAGGACGTCGTACTTCTCCAGCTTCTTGCGGTTGACGCTGACTTCTCCCGCGTGCGGGCCCGACAGGTTGAGCACGTAGCCGAAGGGCCGCTGGTCCGTGGCGATGCCGTCGTTCACGATCGCCCCGTTGCCCGACACCCACCACAACGTGCCGGGCACGGCCTCGATGACGAACCGGGTGGAGAACTCGCCCGGCCCCTCGCCGGTCTTGAGGCGCCCCGGCTGCCAGGTCTCCCCGGTGCCGTCCTGGTCGCGCACCTCCAGGTGGAACTCGCTGAGCAGGACCAGGGAACGCAGCACCGAGACGGCGGAGTCGTCGGGCAGCGCACCGGCGCGCCGCAGGTACAGCCGCACACTGGTGCCGCCCTCGGGCAGCATCGTCCCGCCCTGCTCGTCGTCCTCCCGTACCCGGAAGAGGCTGCCGCTGACCGGGATCTCCACGCGCCAGGCCTTCCCGGCGGGGCGGCCGTCCGTGCCGACCGGCCGGGTCACGACGGACATCTCGTCGGCCAGCATGAAGTAGCTGAACACACCGATGCCGAAACGGCTGTTGGGGTACAGCCGCAGCGAACCGTCGTGCCGCAGCCAGGCGGCCTGCTCGCGGCGGAAGGCGGGGGACTGGTCGAAGCGGCGGCCGGCCCGGGTGAAGGTGTTCTTGAGCTGGTCGACGGTCATGCCGACGCCGTTGTCCACACACTCGACGTAGCGTCCGCGGTCGTCCTCGCCGGCCTCGATCCGGATCCGGCCCGCCCACGGGGCCGGTTCCCTGCCGAGGGCACGCAGGTACCTGGCCCGCGTCTCCCGGTAGCGGCAGGCGTCCATGGCGTTCTGGTACAGCTCCCGCAGCGCGAGCGCGGGCTCGCCGTCGTACAGCTTCTCGCCCATCAGCAGGCGGCGGACCTCGGTCTGCGCCAGCGAGAACCGCGCGAGCGGCACGTCGTACGCGTCCGTGCCACGGGTGCGGTCCGGGCGGAGCCGGTGGTCGGACAACCGCGCGGGCAGCGCCCCGAGCAACGCGGACTCGTCCCGCGGGAGGTGGCGGGCCGACTCCCGCAGCTGATGGCCGAGGTCGTCCGCGTCCTCGACGACCGAGGCGAGCGCGGCGTGTATCGCCGGGTGCGGGCAGACCGCGTCCAGATGCAGCGAGGCGGGGGTGTTCCCGTCCTGGTCGAGGTCCCAGAAGGCGTCCCGGAGCACGGTGACCACCTCGCCCGGCACCACCGCGTCGGAGACGGCGAGGTGCTCGGCGAGGACCTCCGGCAGACACCGGGCGTCGAAGGCGATCAGGCCCGCGAGGCGGAGCAGCGCGG
>NZ_JACBWZ010000583.1 GCF_013870595.1 Streptomyces sp. WELS2
CCGACGCCGCCCTTCTGGTTGCAGACGATGATGCGGCGGGTGATCTCAGCGCGCCCTCCCGGTACGGCGTGCGCGGGGACCGCCCGCAGGCCCAGCAGCGGTGGCTGCCGGAGCTGTGGAACGGGCAGGAGTGGCAGCTGTGCGGCACGCCCCGCCGGGACCGCCGCGAGGCGGAGGCCTATCTCGCGGCCCAGCGGCGCGGCTCCCGGCCCGCCATGGCGTACCGGCTCGTCCACGAGTTCACCGACTACGAGGTGCTGCGGGTGTGGGGGACGCCGATGCGGGTCGGCATCGAGCCGCTGGGCAATCTGTAGCGGGGGTTCAGCTCAGGGTGGCGACGGCCGACGCGTCGTAGGGCTTCAGCTCGTCGAAGCGGTCGGTGAGCACCTTGGCCGCCCACTCGGGGTCCTGGAGCAGCGCGCGGCCGACGGCGACGAGGTCGAACTCGTCGGCCTCCAGGCGGTCCAGGAGGTTGTCGATGTTCTTGACCGAGGAACTCTCGCCCTGGAAGGCGTTGATGAAGTCGCCGTCGAGGCCGACCGAGCCGACCGTGATGACCTGCTTGCCGGTGAGCTTCTTGGTCCAGCCGGCCAGGTTCAGGTCGGAGCCGTCGAACTCGGGCTGCCAGTAGCGGCGGGTGGAGGCGTGGAAGACGTTGACACCGGCCTCGGCGAGCGGGGTGAGGACGGCCTCGAGCTCGCCGGGGGTCTCGGCGAGGCGGGCGGTGTAGTCCTGCTGCTTCCACTGCGAGTAGCGGAAGATCACGGGGAACTCCGGCGAGACCGCCTCGCGGACCGCGGCGACGATCTCCGCCGCGAACCGGGTGCGGGCCACCGCGTCGCCGCCGTAGGCGTCGGTACGGCGGTTGGTGCCCGCCCACAGGAACTGGTCCAGCAGATAGCCGTGGGCGCCGTGGATCTCCACGCCGTCGAAGCCGATGCGCTCGGCGTCGGCCGCGGCCCGGGCGAAGGCGCCGACGACGTCGTCGATGTCCTTCTGCGTCATCGCCACGCCGGTGGGCTCGGCGCCCGCGGTGACCAGGCCGGAGGGGCCCATGGCGGGGGCGTCCGGGTAGGGCCGCTGGCCCTGCTTGCGGACCATGCCGATGTGCCACAGCTGCGGGACGATGGCGCCGCCCGCCGCGTGCACCTCCTCGGCGACCTTGGCCCAGCCCGCGAGCGGCTCCTCGCCGTGGAACATCGGAACGCGGCCGCTCTCGCCGACCGACTCGTGGCCCACGTAGGTGCCCTCGGTGACGATGAGGCCGACGCCGGCGGCGGCACGGCGGGCGTAGTACGAGCGCACGTCCGCGCCGGGGATGCCGCCCGGGGAGAACTTCCGGGTCATCGGCGCCATCACGATCCGGTTCCGGACGGTGAGGCCGTTCAGCCGGACGGGGCGGGACAGGACACGGGCCGCGCGGGAGTCGGCGGGCGCGAAGGCGGTCATGGGGGGCTCCTAGCAGGGCAGGGCGACCAGCTGGTACGTGCGGCTGCATTGTTGCAGCACCTTAAGTAATGCGGGAACCCCGGGGCCGCATTCCCGAGCCGCCCCGCACGGCCGTGTGAACCCCGCCATACGCCCCGCCCACCGACAACCGGGTGAATTGCCCGCAGTTCCCTGCCGCGCCGCTCGGAAGATCGATCTACGAGCCTTAAATAACACAGCGTGACTATTACGCAACACAACGCGAGCAGCGGAGTGACCTGGGCGCCCGTCGCCATCCCCGGAGTCACGCGGTGGACCGACCGCCTCGACGCGGCCGACGAGCACACCCCCACCCCCCTGCAAGGACTGACCGTCGCGGTCGTCGGCCTCGGCTACGTCGGCCTGCCCACCGCCCTCGGCCTGCTGGACGCCGGCGCCACCGTCCTCGGCGTCGACATCAGCGAACAGCGGCTGGCGGACATCCGCACCGGCAACGTGGACCTGCTGCCGGCCCAGCATGCCGCCCTGGCCTGCACCCAGACCACCGGCGACTTCCTGCTCACCACGGACGTCGACACCCTGCCCCGCGCGGACGCCGTCATCGTCTGCGTACCGACCCCGATCACCGAGGACCACCGGCCCGACCTGCGCGCCCTGCGCGCCGCCTGCGCCACCGTGGTCGAGCGGGCCGTACCCGGCCAGCTGATCGTGCTGACCTCCACCAGCCACGTCGGCACCACCCGGGACCTGCTGCTGGCCCCGCTCGCCGCCCGCGGTCTGACGGCCGAGCAGGACGTCCTCGTCGCCTTCGCCCCCGAGCGCATCGACCCGGGCAACGAACGCCACACCCCGGAGACCACCCCGCGGATCGTCGGCGGCGCCGGACCGGTCAGCTCCCGGGCGGCAGCCTTCGTGCTGCGGGCCACCGCCTCGCGCATCCACCAGGTGCCCGACCCGGAGACCGCCGAGATGGCCAAGCTCTGGGAGAACATCTTCCGCGCGGTCAACATCGCCCTCGCCAACGAACTCTCCGAGGCCTGCGCGCACCTCGGCCTCGCGCCCGTCGAGGTCATCGACGCCGCCGCCACCAAGCCGTACGGCTTCATGCCGTTCTACCCGGGCCCCGGGGCCGGCGGCCACTGCATCCCCTGCGACCCGTACTACCTGCTGCACCAGCGAGAGTTTGCCCTGCCGGCCGGACCGGCCGCCGAACGTCCCGCTCATCTATCCCCTCGCCTCGCTGGTGTAGCGGACAGCATGCCTTATCGTCCCATCTTCGCGTGGACCGGGGGGTCGCCGCAGGCGAGTGGCCGGCTGTCACCGGCAGGGGTGCGGTCGGTCAACGCGGCGCCAGGCCGTACAGCGCGTAGTCGACCAGGGTGTCCGTGTAGTCGTAGGTGATCGGGCCGGTGTGCTGGAGCCAGCGCTGGGCGAGCGGCGAGACGAACAGCTCCAGGGCGATCCGGGGGTCCACGTCCCGCCGTACGTGCCCGGCGTCCTGCGCCGAGCGCAGCCGGGCGACGTACAGCTGGAGCTGCGGTTCCAGGAGCCGGGTCACGAAGACGCGGCCGAGCTGCTCGTTGACGACGCCCTCCGCGGTGAGCGCGCGCGCCGGTGCGTCGAAGCGGGGGTCGAGCAGCTCGTCGACCGTGGCGCGCAGCACCGCCTTGAGGTCGGCGGCCAGGTCCCCGGTGTCCGGGATGCCGGCGGTCTCGTGCCCCGCGGTGCCGTTCCCGGCCGTGTCGTGTCCGGCCGCGCGGGCCGTCTGTTCGGCGAGGTCCAGGAAGGCCTCCAGCAGGACGTCCGCCTTGGAGGACCACCAGCGGTAGATGGTCTGCTTGCCGACCCCGGCGCGGGCGGCGATGCCCTCCACCGTGGTCTTCGGGTAGCCGACCTCCGCGACCAGGGAGAGGGCGGCGGCGTAGATCGCCCGGCGGGACTTCTCGCTGCGGCGGGTGGCGTCGGGAGCGGGCTTGCTGACCATGGGACCGAAAGTAACAAGCCGGGGCGGACGGCTACGACGCGGAGTCGTACGGCGGCCAGGCGTCGCCCCACTCGGCGTCCCGGGCGGCCTTGTACAGGTCGCCGTGGCGCTTGGTGACCGTGCTGCGGCGCAGCCGCTCGTCGGTCTCGCACAGGTCGAGCAGCACCTGCCCCTTGCGGATCTGCGGGCGCCGGACCACCCGGGCGGGGGCAGGTTCGGCGGGCAGCCGGGTCGCCGCGATGTAGGAGAACTTCTCGTCCTCGTACGCCAGCGAGCCGCCCTTGACCTGGCGGTGCAGGGAGGAGCGGCCGACCCGGGCGGAGAAGTGGCACCAGTCGGTGCCGGGTGCGATGGGGCAGGCGGCGCTGTGCGGGCAGGGCGCGGCGATGTGGAAGCCGGCCCGGATCAGCCGGTCGCGGGCCTCGATGACGCGGGCGTAGCCGGCCGGGGTGCCGGCCTCGACGATCACGACGGTCCGGGCGGCGCGGGCGGCGGCGTCGACGAGGGCCGCGCGGTCGGGCTCGGCGAGTTCGTTGAGCACGTACGACACCGTGACCAGGTCGGTGTCGTCCAGGGCGAGGTCCGCGCCGATCCGGGCGCGCTGCCAGCGGGCGTCCTTCAGGGCCGGGTGGGCGGCGGTGAGCCGGCGGCCGACGGCGAGGGCGGGTTCGGCCCAGTCCAGCACG
>NZ_JACBWZ010000584.1 GCF_013870595.1 Streptomyces sp. WELS2
GCGAGGCGGTACGGTGGGGCGAGAAGGATGCGGCTACGCGGTCCGAGGAGGGAGCCCCGGGCGCCCTCGGCCCCGGCCGGTGATGTGCGCCGGCTCCCCTTCGACCAGGGCTGGTCCTCCAACTCCCTGTCCCTGGTGGAGGTGGGCGGGTCCGCGTACCTCCACAAGACGTACCGGCGGCTGGCCGGCGCGGTCCACGAACCCGAACTGCTGCGCCGGATGAGCGGCACCGGGTACACACCCGAGTGGGCCGGGGACTACACCTACACGGATCCCGTGCGCGGATCCCGGCACCCCGTGGGCGTCCTCTACCGCCACGCTCCGGGCCGGGGGATCGACGCGCCGCTGCGCGAGAACCTGCGCTCCCTGTGGCCCCGGCTCACGGCCGGCACCGCACCGGACCGGCTCGTACGCGCCCATCTGCGGCCGCTGGAAGAGAAGTTGCGCGCCGCCGGGCGTTTCCTGCGCGGCTTCCACCGGGACCTGGCGGCACGCCTCGGCGCCCCCGCCACCGGCTACCCGGTGGCCGAGGCCCTCGCGCGGTCCTCGGCACGGCTGGCCGAGCTGGCCCGGGCCGACACGCCCCTCCCCCGGGACGCCGCGCCCCTTCCCCAGGCCGCCCGGAACGCCGCCTTCGCCGCCCTCGCCGCCGAACTCGGACGGCTGAAGGACGAGTTCGGCGGCCGGACGACGGCACCCGGGGCCGGCCCCTGCCACGGCGACCTGCACCTGTCGCACCTGCTGTGCTCGGACACGGCCGACGGCACCTGGCACATGAACGTCATCGACCTGTCCACGCCCGCCCTGTCACCGGACGACCCGGAGTACGCCGCCCAGTCCCCCGTACAGGATCTCGTCGCCGTGCGGCGCGCCCTGGAGTACTTCGCCGCCGACGAGGCCGCCTTCGAGAGCTCCCGCAGGCTCGGCATCGACGCGACCGAGACCATGTACGGCTCCCTGGACGGTGCGCCCGCCCTGCCGCCCGCGGACCGGGCCGTGCTGGCAGGCGTCTTCCACACCGCCGACCTCTGGCGCGAGCGGGTGCTGGACCTGCTGCTCGGCCCCGCCACCGACGACCCGCTGCGGCGGCTGCTGTACCTGCGCCGGCTGCTGCACGAGCTGGGCTACAACCACGACCACGCCCGCCCCTACCACGCCGCGATCGACCTGCGCCACGCGCTCGCGCCGGCTTCCCCCGCCCCGACGACCCACGCGAGGACACGACCGTCGTGAACGCGCCCAGAATGCACATCATCGAGACGTACTTCGAGTGCTGCGGATTCGACCACACCTTTCTGCAGGGCGGCACGTCCGTGTACCTGTGGAACCTGTCCAAGGCCTTCGCCGCCCGGGGACACCGGGTCTCCATCGTCACCCCGGCCCACGGCCGGCTGGACGACCTGCGGCGGCGCTACGAGGTGGAGGACCTGCCCTACGAGGACACCTACACGCTGCCGGTGGTCCTCGACCCCCGGGTCTGGCAGGGCTTTCCCGCGCAGGCCGAGCTGACGCTGCGCACCACCGCCCACCGCATCCGGCTGGCCGGCGTGGACCTGTACTTCCTGGCCAACGAGTACCTGAACCGGCTGCCCGACACCTTCTACCCGCCGTACTCCGCCAAGGGCCGGGACCTGGTGTTCTTCAAGCCCCTGGTGTTCCAGGTGGACAGCGTGCGCTTCCTGCGCGGCTGGTTCGGCGGCGAGAAGGCCATCGTCCACGCGCACGAACCGTACTACCACTACCTGCTGCCGGCCGCCCTGCGCGACGACCCGTCGAAGCTGGTGGTCAGCAACGTGCAGAGCAACATGCCGATCGCCAAGAAGGTGTACGCGCCCGAGGTGGAGCGGCTCTTCGAACTGCTCGGTGTGGACGTGGAGTTGCCAAAACCCGAGCCCGCGACCGACGCGCCCGCGGCGATCGTGCAGTACCAGCAGCTCACCCACCTGCACTACACCTACCCGCCGGACCACGTGGCGATCTACGAGCTGACCGCCGAGCACGCCGACCTGATCGACTTCCTGTCGCCCGGCCAGCTGGACTTCTACGCGGGTTTCCGGGACACCCCGTTCGAAGCGCTCTTCCGGCGGCTGCCGATCGCCGACGTGGTGCGGCGCAACGCCCACAAGATGTTCGTCGGCGGCTGCGCCATCTCCGACCAGTGGCTGGCCTGGGACCCGGCCGAAGTGGACCGGGCGGAGGTGCTCGGCGGCCTCGGTCTCGATCCCGCCCTGCCGACGTTCTTCCACAACGCCCGCTACGCGGTCCACCACAAGGGCCAGACGGAGCTGATGCGGGCCGTGGACCGGGTGCTGAGCGAAGGCCTCGCGGCCAACTTCGTCATCCGCTGCATCTCCGGCAACGGCATCGACGACCCCTTCTTCCACGAGGTGGCCGCCCGTCATCAGGGCCGGCTGCACTTCGAGTGGGAGCGCGTCGAGGAGGCACAGGTCTTCTCGTACGCCGCCGCCTGTGACTTCGCCCTGTTCCCCTCCAAGTTCGAGATGGACACCTTCCTGATCGCCCAGGGCGAGGCCATGGCCGTGGGCGCGGTGCCGATCGCCACGGACCAGCGGGGCATGGAGCACTTCCGGCACGCCGAAGGCCCGGACACCACGACGGGCTTCGCGGTGAACCGCTCGTTCGCGGAGGACGACGACCTGCTCACCGGCGCGCTCGCGGAGCGCATCCGGCAGGCGGCGGCCCTGTGGTCGCACGACCCCGGCCGCTACCGCGAGCTGTCCGAACGCGCCGCGGCCGTCGCCCGGGTCTTCACCTGGGACCACTGCGCCGATCTGCACCTGGCGGCGTTCACCGCTCTGTGGGAGGGCCGGCCCGCCGTCCTGTCCACCGAACTGGCCTTGCGGCACGGCTGGTTCGACCTGCTCCCCGAGGCGTCGGTCACCACCGGTGCCGCGCTCGCACACGGTGACATCGCGGCCTACGAACGCCGTGCCCCGTTCGGCGCGGAGGCCGCGCTGACGATGTTCCGTGCCGCCTGGGAACGGGCCGACTTCGCCGTCTGCGAAGAGGTCTTGGTGCGACTTCCCGAAGCGGTGCCCGCGGTGGAGGCCGCCCGGCTGCGCGACCGTTCCCGGCTCCTCGGCGACGGGCGGCTGGAGTACCGGCTCCCGCACGCCGAACGAGTGGAAGTCGTCGAGCCCCGGCGGGGCCCGGGCCGGGCCCTTCCCGAGGTGCGCACCCTGGAACGCACGGCACCGGGACTGTTCGTGGGCGAGGCTCCGAGCGCCGCCGGCCGGCTGCTGCTCACGCTGTCCTCCGGCCGGGTGACCTGGGACGAGGTGCGTCATGGCTGATCTGAGCACGGTGCGCGCGGTGCTGCTGGCGGGCGGTGAGGGACGCCGCATGGGCCCGCTCGGCACGGGACGGCTCAAGCCGCTGGTCCCCTACGGCGGGGCCTGCCGGCTCATCGACTTCAGCCTGGCCAACGCCCGTGCCTCGGGCCTTCCGGAGGTGCTGCTGCTCTCCCAGTACGAGGAGCGACTGCTGATGGACGACCTGCACCGGACGTGGAACACCCGGCCCGGCTTCCGGGTGCGCTTCGGCCCCTACGACGCCGCCTACGCGGGCCCGGAGCTGCCCGCCGCGCTGCCGCCGCGCACCTGGCCGGCGGAGCGGGGCACGGCCGACGCGCTGATCCGCAAGGCGGAGTACGTGTTCACGGAGGGCACGAGGGACGTCCTCGTGCTGCACGCCGATCACGTCTACCGCTACGACTACGGTCCGCTGGTCGCGGCGCACCGGGCCTCGGGCGCGGCGCTGACCGTCGCCTACCAGCGGATCGACATGCGCTGGGTGCACCTGTTCGGCATGGTCCGCTTCGACGGCGGCGGCCGGCTGACGGAGTTCACGGAGAAGCCCGAGAACCCCACCTCCGACCTGGTCTTCGCCGCGTTCTGCGTCTTCGACGCCGCCGTGCTGCGCCGGTATCTGACCGAGCTGGACGGCACCGACTGGCAGCACGACATCAGCCGGGACGTGATTCCCGCGATGCTCGCGGCCGGGGAGCACATCCGCGGTCACGAGGTGCACGGCCACTGGGAGGACATCGGCACCGTCGAGCGCTACCACCGCGCCC
>NZ_JACBWZ010000585.1 GCF_013870595.1 Streptomyces sp. WELS2
GGCGGCGGGGGCGGACTGCTGCTGGTCCACGACGAGCGGCTGCTCGGTCTGCTCGACACCTGGCTGACCGGGGTGCCGGCGGACGCCTTCACCGACGTACTCCCCCTGCTGCGGCGCACTTTCGCGGCGTACGAGCCGGGGGTGCGCAGAACCCTCGGCGAACTGGTCCGGCGCGGCCCCGGCGACCGTCCGGGCGGTGCCGTTCAGGCGGCCGTGGTCCCCGGCTTCGCCGCCGAACCGGACACCGCGCGCGCCGACGCCGTGCTGCCCGTGGTGCGGCTGCTGCTCGGCCTGGCGGCGGACGACGGCACGGACGCGACGGGGACGACGGACACGACAGATCACGAGAGCCTCGCGGGGGTGGGCACATGACGGGCACGACGGCCGGACACGCATCGGTACCGGCATCGGCACCGGTACCGGCACCGGCGGCCGACCCCACGCGGGAGCGGCTGCGGCGCTGGCGGCTGGTGCTCGGCGGGGACCAGGCCGACGGCACCGGACACACGCTGTCCGGCCGGGACGCGGCGATGGACGGCGCACTGGCCGCGCTCTACGGCAAGGGCGACAAGGCGCAGGCCGGGCGGGACCGTTCGGCCGGGCTCGGTGCCTCGGCGCCGTCCGTGGCGCGCTGGCTCGGGGACATCCGCGACTACTTCCCGTCCTCCGTCGTCCAGGTCATGCAGCGCGACGCCATCGACCGGCTCGGTCTGGCCTCCCTGCTGCTGGAGCCGGAGATGCTCGAGGCGGTGGAGCCCGACGTGCACCTGGTCGGCACGCTGCTCTCGCTGCACAAGGCGATGCCGGAGACGACCCGGGAGACGGCCCGCGCGGTGGTGCGCAAGGTGGTCGAGGAGCTGGAGAAGCGGCTCGCCACCCGCACCCGGGCCACCCTCACCGGCGCCCTGGACCGCAGCGCGCGCGTCCGGCGCCCGCGCCACCACGACATCGACTGGAACCGCACCATCGCGGCGAACCTCAAGCACTACCTGCCGGAGTACCGCACGGTCGTACCCGAGCGGCTGATCGGCTACGGGCGGGCCGCGCGATCGGTGAAGAAGGAGGTCGTGCTCTGCATCGACCAGTCCGGGTCGATGGCGGCGTCCGTGGTGTACGCGTCGGTGTTCGGCGCGGTCCTCGCCTCCATGCGGTCGATCAGCACCCGGCTCGTCGTCTTCGACACGGCGGTCGTCGACCTCACCGACCAGCTGGACGACCCGGTCGACGTGCTCTTCGGCACCCAGCTCGGCGGCGGTACGGACATCAACCGGGCGCTCGCCTACTGCCAGGAGCGGATCACCCGGCCGGCCGAGACCGTGGTCGTGCTGATCAGCGACCTGTACGAGGGCGGCATCCGCGACGAGATGCTCAAGCGGGTCGCCGCGATGAAGGCGTCCGGGGTGCAGTTCGTGGCGCTGCTCGCGCTGTCGGACGAGGGCGCGCCCGCGTACGACCGGGAGCACGCGGCGGCGCTCGCCGCGCTCGGCGCACCGGCGTTCGCCTGCACCCCCGACCTGTTCCCCGAGGTGATGGCGGCGGCCCTGGAGAAACGCCCGCTGCCCCTCCCCGATCCGGCCTGACCTCGAACGACCGCCTTCCGCCCGAGCCGTCCGGAGCCGCGCGTGTCACCGGGCCCGTCCCCGCCCGGTGAGCCCGCGCAGAGCCGATCAGAACCGAGCAGAGTCGACCAGAGCCGCGCACACCACCCGCCGGGCACGCAACCGCACCCATATGACGGCACCCCGTGCCAGTGAACGCGGCATCATGTGACAGGTATCACCGCGCGTGTGTGACCCTCGATTTAGGGAGCCCCCGCAACCGGCGATAACCTGCGAGACGGACATGCCGCGCGCTCGGACACCGTGTGCGCCTCCCTTGTGACAAGCGGACGTCACGTTGCCCTTCGCGGCACGCCCACGCATCCAACGAACCGCGAGATCACTGATAGGGACGGAAGCGCGTGGACCTGTTCGAGTACCAGGCGAGGGACCTCTTCGCCAAGCACGATGTACCGGTGCTGGCCGGTGAAGTCATCGACACGCCTGAGGCGGCGCGCGAGATCACCGAGCGGCTCGGCGGCAAGTCCGTCGTCAAGGCGCAGGTGAAGGTCGGTGGCCGCGGTAAGGCCGGTGGCGTGAAGCTGGCCGCCACTCCGGACGAGGCCGTCGCCCGTGCGACGGACATCCTCGGCATGGACATCAAGGGCCACACGGTCCACAAGGTCATGATCGCCGAGACCGCCCCGGAGATCCTCGAGGAGTACTACGTCTCCTTCCTCCTCGACCGCGCCAACCGCACCTTCCTCTCCATCGCGTCCGTCGAGGGCGGCATGGAGATCGAGGAGGTGGCGGCCACCCGCCCCGAGGCCGTCGCCAAGATCGCGATCGACGCCATCGACGGTGTGGACGAGGCCAAGGCCCGCGAGATCGTCGAGGCCGCCAAGTTCCCGGCCGAGGTCGCGGACAAGGTCGCGAACGTCCTGGTCAAGCTGTGGGACACCTTCATCAAGTCGGACGCCCTCCTGGTCGAGGTCAACCCGCTGGCCAAGGTCGCCTCCGGTGAGGTCATCGCCCTCGACGGCAAGGTGTCGCTGGACGACAACGCCGAGTTCCGCCACGACTGGGACGAGCTCCACGACAAGGCCGCCGCCAACCCGCTCGAGGCGGCTGCCAAGGAGAAGGGCCTCAACTACGTCAAGCTGGACGGCGAGGTCGGCATCATCGGCAACGGCGCCGGTCTCGTCATGAGCACCCTGGACGTCGTCGCGTACGCCGGTGAGAAGCACGGCGGCGTCAAGCCCGCCAACTTCCTGGACATCGGCGGCGGCGCCTCCGCCCAGGTGATGGCCAACGGCCTGGAGATCATCCTGGGCGACCCGGACGTGAAGTCCGTCTTCGTGAACGTCTTCGGCGGCATCACCGCCTGCGACGAGGTCGCCAACGGCATCGTGCAGGCCCTGAAGCTCCTGGAGGACCGCGGCGAGAAGGTCGAGAAGCCGCTCGTCGTCCGTCTCGACGGCAACAACGCCGAACTGGGCCGGAAGATCCTCACGGACGCCAACCACCCGCTGGTGCAGCGCGTCGACACCATGGACGGCGCGGCCGACAAGGCCGCCGAGCTGGCCGCCGCCAAGTAAGTACGAGGACGAGGACTCAAACCACCATGGCTATCTGGCTCAACAAGGACAGCAAGGTCATCGTCCAGGGCATGACCGGCGCCACCGGCATGAAGCACACCAAGCTCATGCTCGGTGACGGCACGAACGTCGTGGGCGGCGTGAACCCGCGCAAGGCGGGTCAGACCGTGGACTTCGACGGCACCGAGGTACCCGTCTTCGGCACCGTCAAGGAGGCCATCGAGGCCACCGGCGCCAACGTCTCCGTCATCTTCGTGCCGGAGAAGTTCACCAAGGACGCGGTCGTCGAGGCCATCGACGCCGAGATCCCGCTGGCCGTCGTCATCACCGAGGGCATCGCCGTGCACGACACGGCCGCGTTCTGGGCGTACGCCGGCAAGAAGGGCAACAAGACCCGCATCATCGGCCCGAACTGCCCCGGCATCATCACCCCGGGCCAGTCGAACGTCGGCATCATCCCGGGCGACATCACCAAGCCGGGCCGCATCGGCCTGGTGTCGAAGTCCGGCACGCTGACGTACCAGATGATGTACGAGCTGCGGGACATCGGCTTCACCACCGCCGTCGGCATCGGTGGCGACCCGATCATCGGCACCACGCACATCGACGCCCTGGCCGCGTTCCAGGACGACCCCGAGACCGACCTCATCGTGATGATCGGTGAGATCGGCGGCGACGCCGAGGAGCGTGCCGCGGCGTTCATCAAGGAGAACGTGACGAAGCCGGTCGTCGGTTACGTCGCGGGCTTCACCGCGCCGGAGGGCAAGACCATGGGTCACGCCGGCGCCATCGTCTCCGGCTCCTCCGGCACCGCACAGGCCAAGAAGGAGGCCCTGGAGGCCGCCGGCGTCAAGGTCGGCAAGACCCCGACCGAGACGGCGAAGCTGGCCCGGGAGATCCTCTCGGCCTGACCGGCCCCGGTCGCTCGTCGGCAGGCCCGC